>CAYOPA010000270.1:0-7601 GCA_964405625.1 uncultured Bryobacterales bacterium | reverse complement strand
CGGGTGTGCGGTTCGTCGAAGGTGGAGCTGACGACCTCGCCTTTCACCGACCGCTGCATGTCGGTGACTTCTTCGGGCCGCTCGTCGATCAGCAGCACGATCAGCACGACATCGGGGTGATTCTCGGTAATCGAATTGGCGATTGACTGCAAGACCATCGTCTTGCCGGTCCGCGGCGGCGCCACGACCAAGCCGCGCTGGCCCTTGCCGATCGGGGCCATCAGATCGATCACGCGGCCGGTGAAATTCTTGCGGTCGGTTTCGAGCTTGAAGGCTTCTTGCGGATAGTACGGCGTGAGGTTGTCAAACAGGATCTTGGACTTCGCGACCTCCGGGGCCTCGAAGTTGATCTCGTTGACGCGCACCAGCGCCAGATAATTTTCGCCGTCCCTGGGCGGACGCACCTGGCCCGAAACGGTGTCGCCGGTCCGCAGCGAAAAGCGCCGGACCTGCGTGGGCGAGACGTAGATGTCGTCAGGACCGGGCAGATAGTTGTAGTCCGGCGAGCGCAGGAATCCGAAGCTCTCGGGCAGGATCTCGAGCACGCCTTCGGCTGAGAGCAGGTCGTCCTTGGCGCCTTTGGCTTGCAGGACCTTAAAGATCAGCTCCTGCTTGCGCATGCCGGAGGCGCCGGCGATTTCGAGCTCGCGCGCCACGGCGGCGAGGTCGGTAACGGACAACTGCTTAAGCTCGGAAATGGTCATGAGTGGAACCGCGATACGGCGGCGGGGGAAACGGCAAAGATCAGGAGCGCCCGGTCGTCGCGCTCATCATGTAGGGGAGTCGTTGCACGAGATCTCGTGCAACCAATCGAGAGTATAGCAGAGCCGTTCGGCGCCCAGGGAACGATGTCGCTCAGTGGCGCTCCAGCCAATCAAGCTGGCCCGAGGCGATCGCCTCGTGTCCGCCTTCGAAAATGGTCACCCGGGTGGTCCCGGCCTGTCGCCGCAGGTAGATCGCACGGCCCACCGCCGGGTCCGCCGCCTGATCGGATTCCCGGAGCGTGGTCAGGCGGGCTTCGGGACCGGCGCTGAGCTGCTCAATTTCCGCCTCGCTGACGCCTTCCAGGCCCAGCCCGTCGGCCACGGCGTTAAAGGCTTCCAACGAATGCCGGATCGGCACGGAGCCCTCATGGCCGTCGCGCACTCCGGCGGCTATGTCCAACGGCGGGAGATTGGCCGCCGAACCGCCGAGCCAACTCAGCGGCGAGCGCATACTGTACTGCTCGTCCACTGCCGCCGAGTCACCCGGCGCGCCGCCCGTGCAGGCGCGCAGCATCTCGCCGTAACGCCCCTCGGCGTGGCTGCCATGCCAGGCGGCAAGATCGGAGATCGGAACCCAGGCGGAGGCGGCGGTCCACAAGTCCGGATACAGGGCGGCCATCAGCAACGTCATGTGGCCCCCGCCGGAGCCGCCCGTCAAATAGATCCGCTCCTGGTCGACCGGATACTCGGCGCGCGCCCACGCGGCGGCGTCCAGAATATCCTGCTGAGCGGCTTCGGAGCCGCAAGCGAAGGGGTTGTCGTTGGCGCCGCGAAAGTCGGGAAACAGGTAGATCCAGCCGCGCTCGAGCGCACCTTGCTCAAGCTCCTGCTGGCGCTGCGTCCAGTCGGCGCTCCAAGAGTGTAGCGACACCAGCAGCGGTCGCTTTTCGCCGCTTGATTCGATGACGCCAGGGTCGAAGCCGGCTGGCAGCATCACCGCGGACGGCTGCAAGCTGCCGTCCCGTCGGGGAATTTGTACTTCCAACCGCTGCGGCTCCGTCACCGTTGGTTCGGGCGCCGTTGCTTCGGGCGGAGCGCCGCCGCAAGCAGCCAGCACGGCTAGCCAAGCGACCGGACAGCCGCGCGCGAGCATCCATCCGCCTACGCGGCGCCGATCTTCTTGAGCGCGTCGGCGGCCTGCGCCTTGAATGGACCGTCGGTCCGGGCTGCTTCCTTCATCCAAAACGTGGCCTGCCTGATGTTGTCGCCCTGGATGTCGAGTTGCACGTAGCAGACGCCCAGGAAGTACGCCAACAGATGATAGCGCGGTCCGCCCTCGGCCTTGAGAACGTCCACGCTCTTGAGCAGATGCGTGCGGCCGGTGCGGTAGGAATTTTTCGTGTTCTCGGCCACATGGGTGCGGCCGATCACGAAGTGCGCGTACGCCGTCCACTTGGCGATATCCTCTTCGCTGAGGTGCGAGGGCGGCGGGTCAGCCTCCAAGACCTCCAGCATCTTTTCGCCATAATCCCTGGCCTGGGCTCGATCCTCTTTACCATAGAAGTTTTCGGCCAGGCTGTAGATCAACTGTGGATCCTGGGAACCGGCGTCAACCGCCCGTTGCATCCACTCAATCATCTTCTCCTGGTCGCCCAACTGCTGGTAGGCGATCACGTACTTCATCTCCAGGTCCTTGGAGTAGTCGCTGTCGGGATAGTTTTCCCGTAGGCGATTCATCCATTCGATTTGGGCCTTCGGGTCAGTCTGCTGCGACATCGCCGTATTGGCGGCCCATTCCAGCCACTGCGTCACGCCCTCGGCGTATTCCACCTGACCCTGCCATTCCGCGGCTTCGTCCTCGTCGGCCGGTTTGGGCGAGGCGACCACCTTCTCGGCGATCGGCCGGGTGGAGGTCAACTGCGGGTAGAGCTCTTCCCACTGCTGCTGCTGCACCATCGCCTGGTTGACGTTGTGGCGGATCTCGAGATCTTCCGGCGCGATCTCCAGCAATTGCTTGCCGACCTCAATCACTTTCGCGTGATTCTGCTGCTCGGCGTAAGTGCGCTGAAGCTGAAACAAGACGTAGCCTTTGTATTGTGAATCCGGGTGCTCGGAGAGCAACTGCTCAAAGGCCGCGATCTTATCCTGCGGCGCTTCGGCCATGGACGCGCTGGTGACCAAGGCGCCGTCCGGGGTTTCGCTGTTGATGTCGGGGCTGCGGAAGTTGGCCGCCTCCTGGGCGGAGCCTGTCGCCGCCAGACCCCCGATCAAGGTGCAGAGAATCGCGTATCGTTTCATTGTCCTGATCTCCCCTATTCGCACGTGTGCGCCCCGATCTTAAGCCACCAGAGCCGCTGACGCAAGGAATCCGGGCGGGAACGCAATCTATTTGTGTTGGATCTCCCAGTCGTAGGCGATGCCGGGATCGTTGTAGGCGATGCGGCCTTCGTCGGCGGCATTGTAGTGACGACTGGTGAGATAGACCAACACGGCCGGCTGCTCGCCGATCACTTTATAGCCATGTCCCACGCCGGGCGGGATCCACAGCCGCCACGGACGCAGGTTTCCGACGTACAGCGTGTTGCGCAGGCCGAACGTCGCCGAGCCCTCACGCAGATCCACCAGCGCCACCTGCAAAAGTCCCGAAGCGACGGTCCAGTAGTCGATCTGGTGCAGATGATAGTGGAACGCCTTGATCGTACCCGGATAGCTGAGCGCCGCCGAGACTTGCGCCTGGGCCGGGTTCATGCCGCCGGCCAGCCCGTTGCTCATCCGCGCCACTTCCATGAAGTAGCCGCGGTCGTCGGGCCACAACGGATAGGTCTCGGCCACGACGCCTTCGATGAGCTCGGGCGAATCGGGCGAGGTGATGACCGCGCCCACGCCATGCTGACAGACGGGGATCGAAAGATCCAAGGGGTCGCCGGCGGCGGTAATGCGGCGATCGGCGGCGACGGTGGGAGCGGGAGCGGCCATAGTTCTCCAGGATAGCGAAACCGACAATCCGGTTAAGCTGGCTGGTCAGATGGGTCAAACGACCGGATTCGAGAGACGCTGTTCGGCATTGAGCCCTGGGGGGCGGCGAAGGAACTAGCCCCCGGCCTTTCGCACGTCCCCTGGAGTTTCTACATTTGGATCCGGCGGCGACGGCGACTGGATCATCGGGTACTGTCCGGAAGTACCCGGCGCGAACGGCCAGGGCCGCACGAAGGAAGAGTGTCGGCAAAGCCTGATCGAGGCGATTGAGCTTATGCACGAGGACCAACGTCATGATCCGGCTGCTCACCGCTCACTCCCCTCACCACCGCGGTAGCTTGCGCGTCCAGGTCGGATCGATATACTTGCGCATCTCCGCCTCATCGTCCCGCTTGCGATACGGGATCTTCTTATAGCGCTCCTTGAGTCGCGCGATCTGGTCGTAGTCCAGATCCACTCCCAGGCCGCCCTTGTTCGGGATGGCCACCTTGCCGCCTTCAATCTTCACGCGGCCGCCCGCGACGATTTCGTTGGAATTCTGCCAGGGGTAGTGCGTATCGCAGGCGTAGGTCAGCGTCGGGACCGCGGCCGCCACGTGCGCCATCGCCATCAGGCTGACGCCCATGTGCGAGTTGGAGTGCATCGACAGCGCGATGCCGAACGTGCCGCACAGCTTGCCCAACTGCTGCACCTGCCGCATGCCGCCCCAGAAATGGTGGTCGCACAGCACTACCTGCACCGCGTCCGTGCGAATCGCCTCGGGCAGGTGCTGGAAGGCCGTCACCGCCACGTTCGACGCCAGCGGCGTGTCAATGCCCAGGTCCAGCAGGCCCTTGCGCACCGCCGCCATGCCGTCGATGCCGGCCGCCGGGTCTTCCAGATAGCCGCCGTCGGCGAGCTCGTCCTTCAACGCCACGCCGACCTGGATCGAAGTCTCCACCGTCCACGCTGAGTTGGGGTCGATGCGCGCCGGGCAGTCCGGAAACGCTTGCCGGAGCTGCTTGATCGTCTCGATCTCAATTTCGGGGTCGAGCACGCCGCCCTTGAACTTGATGTCGTGGAAGCCGTATTCCTCTTTCATCATCCGCACCTGACGGACGATCGACTCCGGCGTCAGGCACTCGCCGTACTTGTCCTCGCGCGCGTCATCGCCCTCGCCGCCGCCGCCGGCGTGCTTGTAGAACGGGTAGGCGGAGAACTCCACCGCGTCACGCACGCGCGTTCCCAGCAGGTCGCACACCGGGACGCCGGTCGCCTTGCCGATCAGGTCCAGGCAAGCCGTTTCGATGGCGGAATAGGTGCGCGGGCTCTCGTCAAGCGGGTTCTCGCCGGGCGTGTGCATCGTATGCGAGCGGTCCAGCCCGTCGCCCACGCCTTCCACCAGATCCATCAGCAGACCGGTCAGCCGCCAGGCGTCGGCGCCGACCACGCGGTCCCGCAGGGCTCTCAGGGCGTTCGCCGGGCCGTCGCCGCCGTAAGTCTCGGCGATGCCGACCACGCCGTCCTCGCTTTCAAGCTCCAAAACATTCCGCAGCGCGTACGGCTGGTGCAGTCCGTAAGAGGAGCGCAGCGGCGGGTCGGCGATCGCCAGGGAATGGACGCGCATGTCGACGATTTTCATAAGCCCTCCATTTTACGCCTTATGATGGAGGAAGCGGCCGTCCGGCCGGCATTCGCATTGAGCGCCACAGCCCAGACAACCGCCGTCCTGGCGGCAAGGCCGAAGGCCACGCTAGCGAGCGCGGGAATGATCCTGCTCTCGAGCGCGCACCTGCTCACTGACCTATTCTCCAGCACCGTGGCGACTCTGCAGCCCGTGCTGGTGGACCGCTTCAGCCTTTCGTTGACGCAGGCAGGGCTGATGGGCGGCGTGTTCATGTTCGCCTCGGCGATCATGCAATTGCCGTTCGGCGTGCTCAGCGACCGGTTGCATTCGCGGATGTTCAGCATCCTGGGGCCGCTGGCGGCGGCGGTGTTTTTGTCGTCGCTGTGCCTGGCAAACGGTTTTCCGATGCTGCTGCTGTTGGCGGCGCTGGGCGGCATGGGGGTGGCGGCGTTCCATCCGCAGTCCACCAAGGAAGCCGCGCGGCTGTCCGGCGAGCGCAAGGGCTTGGGTGTGGCGCTGTTCATCACGGCGGGGACCTTCGGGCTGGCGCTGGGGCCGCTGTACTTTTCGGCGGTGATCGCCGCCTTTACCTTTGAGCGGTTCTACCTGGCGATGGTTCCGGCCGTCGTCCTGTGCGGCCTGCTGCTGTGGAAGCTGCCGGAGCCGGGGGCGATCGCCGCCGGGCCGAAGCGCATCGACTGGGCCTTGCTGGGCGCACAGTGGAAGCCGCTCTCGCAGCTCTACCTGCTGGTCGTGCTGCGCTCGATTGTGCAGTTGGGCATCGGTCAGTTCCTGACGCTGTATCTGACCCGCGAGCGCGCGTATTCCAACGAGTCGGCCGGCATGGTGCTGGCGATGTTCTTCCTGGCGGCGTCGACCAGCTCGTTCGTGGGCGGATCGCTGGCGGATCGCTTTGGCGGCCGGGCGGTGACGGTGTTGTCGATGTCGGCGTCGGCGCCGTTTTTTGCGCTATTTCTGGTCACCGGCGGCTGGCTGTCGCTGGCCTGCTTGTTTCTGGGCGGGCTCATGCTGCTGTTGACAATTCCCGTGAACGTCGTGATGGCGCAGGAGCTCGCGCCGTCACAGGCGGGGATCGTGACCTCGTTGATGATGGGTTTTGCGTGGGGCCTCGCCGGCATCACCTTTGTACCGCTGATCGGCTGGTTGGGGGATCAGTCCAGCTTGCAATCGGTGCTATGGGGCGTGGCGCTGGCGCCGCTGCTGGGCATCTGGCCGGCGCTCAAGCTGCCAAAGCACTGAAGCCCGCGACTTGTGGCGCACGGCTTTGCCGTGCAGGCGGGCCTGTGGCCCGCCTCCTGGAGCCTGTACATTCCGCCTGACTGGCGCCGCCTTTTGGCCGACGTTCCGAGGCAATGTGGCGCGCGGCTCCAGCCGAGCCGCGTCGTCGCGTCTCGACGACGTTCCTGCGATCCCACCCAGGCGCTCCATGAGCGGCGGCTGATCGGCCAAGGGCCTCGACCTGGGGGTCGAGGCGCCTGCGCCACCTCTCCGCTGCGCGCCTGAGCGAAATGTAGAAACTCAAGAGTCGGGCCCGTGGCCCGACACGAATTCTGGGCCGCCCGCTAAACAGCTTCCGCACAGAGCTTCTGCTTGAGGCGCTCGATCGAATCCTCGATCGCCTTGTGCGCCGATTCGATCCCTTCCCAGCCCACGATGCCGACCTTCTTGCCTTCGAGCTCCTTGTAGATCGAAAAGAAGTGTTCCAGCTCGCGCAGGCGGTGCGGGCGCATGTCATCAAGGTTCTCCACCTCGTTAAAGCGGGGATCCACGGTCGGCACCGACAAGATCTTCTCGTCCTCGCCCTTTTCGTCGTGCATGCGGAACAGGCCGATCGGCCGGGCCTCGATCAGGCAGCCGGTGAAGGTTGGCGAGCGCGTTAATACAAAAATGTCGATCGGGTCGCCGTCGTCGGCCAAGGTGCCCGGGATAAAGCCGTAGGCCATCGGATAGTGCACCGCCGAATACAGCACGCGGTCGAGCTTGAACATGCCCAGCTCCGAGTCGTACTCGTACTTGTTCGAGCCGCCCTGTTGGATCTCGACGATCGCGTGGACGATGCGCGGCGGCTCCGGACCGGGCGGCAATGAGGTTAGGTCTCGATGTTGCATTGAAATAAAAAGGCGGCTCGTCGTCGAGCCGCTATCCATCCTTCCATTATCGGCCCATTTAGGGCTTTTCCGCAGTATGTTTGGCCTTGGAGCCGCGTCCGGCGCGTTCTTTCCGCGCGCCGCGGCGTCCAGGCTTGAGCCGCGTCGCCGACGCCGCCCAACGGCCGATCCGAAAATCATCGGCGT
>CAYOPA010000269.1:5744-7635 GCA_964405625.1 uncultured Bryobacterales bacterium | reverse complement strand
CTGCGGCCACGGAGGGCGGTCCTGTGCGACCTCCCTGCTCGACGCGACCCTCCTACGTCGCCAAGGGCTGCCCTTTCGGAACGCGAATCCGCTCGCGCCGCGACACGTAGCCGTGGCGCTTGGCCGTAAAGTTGGCGTTGAGGTATTCGCCCATGTGGATCGGGCCTTTCATCCCGTCGCCCGAGGCCGCGCCCGAAAAGATGAACGGCACGGAATCGCCGGTGTGGCGGCCCGGGGTGTCGCTGCGCAGCGTCACTTGATCGCCTTCGATCATGCCGAACATCTCGCGAGTCTCGTAGTCCGTCCTGTGCGTGCCGTGGATCCAATTCCCGTCCTGTTCCAGATAGAACGCATGCTCGGACTTGCCGCTGAAGAACTCGATGCTGACGTCCCAATGGCCGCTGATGTCGGTCCGGGGACGTTGCATCTCCGGCTTCGGTTTGCGCTTTTGGGACAGCACGCCGTGGATGCGCTCGGCAACGACCTGATCGTCTCCCGGATGCATCATCCAGGCGGTGATGGTGATCGAGGCGCCGTCGTTCGATCCGCGCCTGCCGCCTCCACTGGCGAGCGCAATCCTGGGTTTGTTGCGGGCCAGCTCCTCGGCCACGTCCTCTCCGGTGATGTGCAGCTTGGCCGGGTCCCAACTAATGGTCAGCGCGGGGCTCTTGTTCGAAAGCGCCGTCGGCTCATAGACGCTGGCGGAGACGCCGTTCACGGCCGTGACGCGCTTGGAGATCGTGTCGAGCCAGGACAGCCAGGTCTTCCACTCCGCGTCGTGATCGCGCTTGACCCAGGCCTCGACGGCGGCCAGCATGCCGAGGGTCTCCTCGCGGCCGACCTTGTTGTCGCGGCCGGGCCCGTGGTGCGGCGAGCTGGCCTGCCAGGCCGACATCAGAATGTCCTTACGTCCCAGCAACAGGCCCGCGCACTGCGGCCCGCGGATCGCTTTTCCGCCGCTGTAGGCGACAACCGTGGCGCCGCGCTCCAGGTGAACGCTCGGGATGGTGAGGATTTCGGCGGCCGCATCGACAAGGATGGGGATACTGCGGGCCTTGGCGATCTTGGCGACGGTTTCCAGGTTCAGCGGGTTGTCCGAGCCGGGCCGGTCAGCCATCAGGTAGATCATCGCGGTCCGCGAGCTCAGCGCGCTGGCCATCTCCTCGGGAGTGTCCACCATGATCAGCTCCACGCCGATATTGCGAATCGCGTGGTCATAGGAGGTGCGCGAGGTTCGCGGGACCACGACCTGCGTCTTCTCCATGCCGGTGAGGTTTGGGATGCGAATGAGCTTTTCGGGATTGCCGCCCGTCACGCAAGCCGCGGTGACATGCTTGAGGCCGGCGGCGCAGCCCGCCGAGACCATGCCCCATTCCGCGCCGGTCAGCTCAGCCAGCCGGGCGCCCACCCCTTCAGCCAACTCATCGAGTTGCGCGAAGTACTGCGTGGCTGCGTCCATGGCGGCCCGGACCTCGGGCAGCTCGGAGGAACCGCCAATGATCGTAAAGGTGCCGCGACAGTTGATCACGGGCTCCACGCCGATCGACTGGTAGATCTCCGGGCCGGGAGTCAGTGGGCCGCTCGCGGCCTTGGCGGCCGAGGCGCCGGCCGCGCCCAGGAGCATCGGCATGGCGAGCACATTTCCGATCTGGAAGAGCTCCCGCCGGGTCGCGGCCAGGGGATTCTTCTCGCTGATGGCTTCCGCCTGTTTTTCAGACATGGTGAATCTCCGTTCTCCACAGCATAGTCCGTCCGTTAACTCCGCCTTACTCCGGCCCCAATCCAAATACGTAAAGCGCGCGTCCGGCGGCTATCGCCACGCGTTGCTGTCCGTCCACGGCGTAGCTGATCGGGTTGGAGAACATCTTGCCGCCTGTCTGGAAGTGCCACA
>CAYOPA010000269.1:0-5734 GCA_964405625.1 uncultured Bryobacterales bacterium | reverse complement strand
CCGCCGGCGGTCGACAGGACGCCCGCGCTTACCCGCTCGCCGATCGGAAATGCCCAGCGAAGCTTGCCGCTTTCCGGCTCCAGCGCCTGGATCTGGGAGTACGGCTGCTCGCCCGGAATATTGCGGGCGCCTCCGGCGTTGTACAGCGTCCCCGGCTGATAAATCGCCTCCCCTTTGTGGAAAATATGGCCGGACTCAGTCACGTTCACGTAGAAGAGATGCTCGATCGGGCTGTAGCTGGGGCTATACCAGTTGGTTGCGCCGCCTACGGACGGGTAGACCTTCACGCCCTCCACGGTCGGGGTGGTATCGGGAAGGCGCATCGGCCGGCCGGAGTCGTCGAGCCCCGACGCCCAGGTCTGCTTGGAATACTCCCGGCCCACTAGAAATTCTCCGGTGGCCCGGTCCAGGACGTAGTAAAAAGCGTTGCGGTTGGCGAACAGGACCAGCTTGCGCTTCTGTCCGCGCACCTCGCCGTCGATCAGCACCGGGACCTCGGTGGAGTCCCAGTCATGCACGTCATGCGGCGTGAACTGGAAATGCCAGCGAAGCTCCCCTGAGTCGGCGTCGAGCGCGATCAGCGAATCCGAGTAGAGGTTGTCGCCCTTACGGACCTCGCCGTTCCAATCCGGTCCCGGGTTGCCGGTGCCCCAATAGATCAGGTTGAGCTCGGGGTCGTAGGAGCCTGTCACCCAGGTGGCGGCAGAGCCTCGTTTCCAACTGTCGCCGGCCCAGGTCTCATGGCCGGGCTCGCCGGGGCCGGGGACGGTCCAGAAGCGCCAGGCGCGCTTGCCGGTCTTGGCGTCGTAGGCGTCGAGAAATCCGCGCATGCCGTACTCGCCGCCCGCGATGCCGACGATGATTTTGTCCTTGACCGCCAGCGGCGCGACCGTGACGGACTGGCCGATCTTGTAGTCGTCCACGACGACATCCCAACGCACCAGCCCGCTGGAGGCGTCCAGCGCCACCAGGTGTGCGTCCAGCGTGCCGATATAGACGGTGTCGCCCAGGATCGCGACGCCTCGGTTCACTTTGCCGCAGCAGACGGGAACGTCGTCGGGGAGGTCGCGGCGGTAGGTCCACAGCGGCCGGCCGGTGCGGACGTCAAGAGCCGTCACATCGCTGGGCGGCTCGGAAATATACATCACGCCATCCGCCACCAGCGGCGTCGTCTCAAACTTGTGCAGCGTATTGGTCTGGTAGCTCCACAAGGGGCGCAGACCCTGGACGTTGGAGCGGTTCACCTCATCGAGCTTCGAAAAGCGGTGGGAAGCGTAGCCGCCCGAATAGGTCAGCCAGCTCTCGGGCTCCGCGTCGGCGTTCAGGATGCGCTCGTACGAAACTTGCGCGGCGACGGACGCGGCCAGAGCCAAACAGAGCAGAACGGTCTTCATGAGCGGCCTCGCAGGGTAGCCAGATAGGAAACAAGATCATCAAGCTCGGCGGCGGAGAGGGAATCATACGCGGGCATGGTGGACACGCCCTTTTTTTGAACGAGGTCCTTGAGGCCGGCCTTGTCGAGGGAGAGCAGAGCGCCGCCGAGCGTGCGGATCTGGATGGAAAACGGGTCTTCCGCCAGGCGGACGCCCTCGACTTTTTTGCCGTCGGCCAGGAGCGCGGATACGACGACGTATCGTTCGGGGAAGGCCGCGGCGGGGTCGGTGATGGATTCGCGGATGTAGCCTAGGCTGCGCCGTACGCCCAAGTCGCTAAGCTCCGGGCCTTGCGCGCCGCCGGCGCCGTTGATCCAGTGGCAGCCGGCGCAACCCTGGGCCTGGTAGACCGCTTTGCCGCGCCCCGGGTCGCCGGGCAGCGGCTCGGGCTCGATTTTGCCGAGCGATTCGACGTAGGCGGCGATCTTCCAGATCTCCTGGTCGTGGAGTTGCCAGCCGCGGGGCATCTCCGTGCCGTCGATGCCGAGGTCGATGATGAGGAAAAGCGACTGCGGATCCTTGGCGCGGCGCAGGTCGGGCCGAGCCAGCAGGGGACCGGAGCCGCCGCGTCCGCCGGGGCCGTGACAACCGGCGCAATGGCCGTTGAACAGCCGCTCGCCGGCGGCGATCTCTTCGGGCGTGACGGGGGGCCGCTGCGGTATGGGCTCGTCGCGCCCTTGCTGGGCCTGCGATAGGCCGACACACAACAAGGCGGTCACAATCAATCGCACTCTTTCGCACCTCCGGATTGGTTTCAGGGGCTGGTTCTTGCGCCGTGGGCAGCATATCCAACCCGAGGGTGCAACGCAAGGCCGGCAATGGTCGTGCCGGCAATGGTCGCCGTGGGTGCGAGAGTGTGGGTCCTCAATCCAAAGAGCTAGCCCCGTCAGGCTCGGCTAAGCTGAAGGCTGGATGGCTGGAGCGAAGTCCGACAGCGGCGCGTCGCGCGCCTACTTGCCGCATCTGCTGCGGGTCAAGGCGCGCACGGCTTTGGGAAGGCGCATCACGCCGCCGTTCGTCACGCTTTACGTCACCACCAAGTGCGACGAGAAGTGCATCCACTGCTTCTACTGGGATCAGCTCAACCCCAAGCCCAACCGCGACTTCACGCTCGACGAGCTTGAACGAACTTTCGCCTCGATGGGCGAGATCTACAACCTCTTTCTCGGCGGCGGCGAGCCCTTTCTGCGTCCGGACCTGGCCGAGATCATCCTGGCCGCGGCCGAGCGCAACCAAGTCGCCAACGTCTACACGCCCACCAATGGTCAGCACACGGAGCGCGTGCTCTCCGTGCTTGAGAAGACGCTGCAAGCGGCGCCGCGCCTGCGCTTCCACCTCAACCTCAGCGTGGACCACGTCGATCCGGCCGAGTACGACCGCATTCGGGGCCGCCCCGGCGCCTGGGGCCGCATGTTGCGCACGGCCGAGGCGATCCAGCCGCTGCGGCGCCGCTTTCCGAACCTGCTGGTGCATACGCTGACGACCGTCATGCGGGACAACCAGGAGCGCATCCTGGAGATCCACGACGAGCTCAAGCGCATCTTCCAACCCGACGGGGCCTCCTACAACTACTGCCGCGGCAACCCGCTTGACCCCCATCAAACCGAGGTCGACCCGCGGCGCTACCGCGAGCTGCGCAAGCGGCTGGAGGCCGACTACGCCTCCGGCGCTTTGCGTGCCGGAGGCCCGAGCGGCTACTCGGCGGTCAATCACGTGCTCGACCAGCGCATCCGCGAGAGCGTCGAACGCACGGTCGTCGAGCAAAAAGCGCAGTTCTCGTGTGTCTCCGGGCGGTTGGCCTGCGTGATCTACTCCACCGGCGAGGTGGTCGAATGCGAGACCAAGAATTCTCCGCTTGGCAACCTTAGAGACGTTGGCTACGACTTCCGCCAATTGTGGTTTGACGAGGAGGCCGAGCGGGTCGCCGACGAGGCGGCGAACGGCTGCTTCTGCACCCATGAGTGCGGCCACTACGCCTCCACCATCTACAGCCTGCGCCGGGTCGGCGGCATCGCCTGGGAGGCGGCCGTGCGATGACGGGCTTCGTGCGCTACCTGCGGCTGCTGGGCCAGTATTTTTTGCAGTACGGCAAGGTGCGGCTGGCCTACAAGGCTGACTTCTTCCTTTCGGTGGCGACGACTCTGGTGGCGACGGGATTCGGAGTGGCGCTGGTCTTCTTGCTGTTTCGCAACGCGCCGACTATCGCGGGCTGGACCTTCGAGGAGATCGTATTCCTCTACGGCTTCGGGCTGATCCCGATGGCTCTGTTCAACGTGGTCAGCGTGAACCTGTATTACTTCGGGCAGGTGTACATCGTGGAAGGCAAGTTCGACCGGGTGCTGCTGCGGCCGGTGCATTCGCTGTTCCAGGTGATGAGCGAGCAGTTCCGGCTGGAAGCGCTGGCCGACGGGGCGGTGGGAGTCGGACTGGTGATCTGGGCGAGCGGGAGGCTGGGTTTTGAGTGGAGCCCCTTCGCGATGGGCTTGGCGTTGCTGGGAGTGATTTGTGGGACGGCAATCTACCTGGGCGTCTTCTTGACGCTGACCGCCGTGGGCTTCTGGGTGGAAGATCGCGTGGGTATCATCCCGCCGGTGTACAACATGCTGAGCTTCGGCCGCTATCCACTGGACATCTACAGCCCGTTCATCCGGTTTTTCTTGAGCTGGGTGGCGCCGTTTGGGTTCGCGGCGTTTTACCCGTCAGCCAAGCTGCTGGGGCATGGCGAGCACGACGGGACCTTTTTGTGGCTGCCGGTCGTCACGGCGGCGACGGTGGGGCTGGCGGTGTTTTTGTGGAACCGCGGCGTGAGCAACTACTCGAGCACGGGCTCCTGAGCCCAATGCCGGGCGTCCTCGATTGCGACCGGCTCGCGCTCTAGCCACCGCGGGTCGCCGGCCACGCGGACCAAGCCGGAAACGTCCAAGACGGCATAGCCATCAAATCCTTCCGAACGCAACAGCAGGGAAAATCCCGTGTGCGCCCTCCGCCCGGGACCTTTCTCCGCACTCGCTTCAGGCGCCGGCTCGGGCGAGCGAGCAATCTTCCGCGCTCACACGATGCGGTCGGACGCCCGTGGCCGCTGACCGGCAGAGTTCGGCAGAATGTCCTATTTCCTTTGGTGTATCCACGCACCCCGCCCGACAGCCCTGGTTGCGGCGGACAGCGGCGCTTCGCTACGCTCGCCATGCAGGCCATGAAGATTTACGATCTCGATACACCCGCCCTGATCGTCGACCTCGATCGGCTTGCGATCAACCTCCAGAGGGTCGCGGGCTACGCCGCCGAGCGCGGGTTTCGGCTGCGTCCGCACACCAAGACGCACAAGACGCCCGAGATCGGCCGCATGCAGCTTGACGCCGGGGCCGCGGGCCTGACCGTGGCCAAGGTGGGCGAGGCCGAGGCGATGCTCGATTCCGGCACGCCGGACTTGCTGTTGGCCTACCCGGTGTGGGGAGCGAAGAAACTGGAGAGGCTGGTCGCGGTCGCCCGCAAGACAAGGGTGACCGTTTCGCTAGACAGCATAGAGGTCGCTCAAGCTCTCTCTGACGCCGCACGCCAAGCGGGGTTGAGCTTCGGGGTGCTGGCGGAAGAAAACGTCGGCATGGACCGCACCGGGTTGGCGCCGGGCGACGCGCTGGTGGAGCTCGGCCGCGCCGTGGACGCGTTGCCGGGCCTGGATCTGCTGGGGTTGCATTTCTACCCGGGCCACATCTGGCCTCCCGATGCCAATTCGGACGCGCTGTATCAGCGGGCCGCCGAGTTGCTCGCTCAGGCCTGCGCGGACTTCCGGCGCAGCGGCCTGCCGCTGGAGATTGTCAGCGGCGGCTCGACGCCTACGTTTTTCCGCTCGCACGAGATGCAGGATCTCAACGAGCTCAGGCCGGGCACTTACATCTTCAACGACTGCGACATGGTTGCCTCGGGCTTCTGCGGCTGGGAGCATTGCGCCGCCAGTATCCTGGTGACGGTGGTTTCCACGCCCCGGCCCGGCTTCGCCATCGTGGACGGCGGGACGAAGACCTTCTCGTCGGAGACGGTGCCCGGCGGCGCGGAGACGAGTTGGGGACGAGTCGTCGAAGACCCGGCCATCAAGTTCTATATGAAAAACGAGGAGCACGGTTACCTCGACCTGCGCCAAGCCGAGATCGACGTCAAGATCGGCGACCGGTTGAGCATCATCCCCAACCACATCTGCGTGGCTGTGAACCTGCATGAGAAGATGGTCGGGGTGAGCGGGGATTCGGTCGAGCAGGTCTGGACCGTCGCCGCCCGCGGCAAGCTCCAATAAGATTCCCTCCCGA
>CAYOPA010000268.1:0-7651 GCA_964405625.1 uncultured Bryobacterales bacterium | reverse complement strand
CTCACCGGCCTCCGATTGGCGCAGGACCTATGATTGCAACTCAAACCGCTGTATACGGATTCATTGACAACCATCCCCCGAAAGGAGATTTTCGGGCGGATGTGCTGGCCGGACTGACGGCCCATCCCAAGCGGCTGGCCCCAAAATATTTTTATGACAAGGCGGGCTCGGAGCTTTTTGACCGGATCACGGATCTCCCCGAGTACTACCCCACCCGCACCGAAATCGGCATTCTGGAACGCAACGCCGCTCGGATCGCCGCGTTGGCCGGCGAGAGCCCGCTGTTGATCGAGTACGGCTCGGGCAGCAGCCGCAAAATTCGTATCCTGCTCGACGCGCTACGCGGGCGGGACGTGCGCTACGTGGCCATCGACATCTCGCACGAGCACCTGCTGGAGTCGACCGAGGCGTTGGCCGATGCGCTCCCCGGCGTGGCGGTCTACGCCGTCTGCGCCGACTACTCCAGGCCTTACCCGTTGCCGCCGGAAGCGCTCGACGGCGCCGGCCGGCGGGTGGCCTTTTTCCCCGGATCGACCATCGGCAACTTTTCCCCGGCCGAGTCGGTGAGCTTCCTGCGCAATACCGCCCGGACGCTGGGACCCGGCGGGGCGCTGCTGATCGGCGCCGACCTTCACAAGGACGCCGGGGTCCTGGAAGCTGCTTACGATGACGCCGCCGGCGTGACCGCGCGGTTCAATTTGAATCTTTTGACTCGCATCAACCGCGAGCTCGGCGCCGACTTTGATCTCGACGGCTTTGAGCATCGGGCGCTGTACAACCAAGCGGCGCGCCGCATCGAGATGCATCTGGTCAGCAAGCGGCGGCAGCGCGTCGTCCTGGGCGACGCCGTGCTGGCGTTTGAGCCGGGCGAGACGATCCACACGGAGAGCTCCCACAAGTACACAACGGGGGGTTTTCGCGAGCTCGCGCGCGAGGCCGGTTTTGAGCCGGACGAAGTCTGGACGGACGCCGCCGGTCTATTCAGCCTGCACTGGCTGAACGTGCGCTGAGGCGCGACCCGCGTGGCCGGCGCTGCTATCATTCCGGGCATGAGAGCGCTGCTGATCCTCCTGCTATCCGCGCTGCTATCCACAATGGCGGCCCAGGCGCAGAATTGGCCGCAATGGCGCGGCCCTCAGCTCAATGGGACCAGCCCCGAAGCCCGCAACCTGCCGACGGAGTGGGGCCCGACCAAGAACGTCGCCTGGCGTCTGGAGTTGCCCAACTGGGCGGCGGCCACGCCGATTATCTGGGGCGATACGGTGTTTGTGACCTCCGCCGAGGAAGGTTTTCAGGGTTACAAGGATTCCGGCAAGCCTGGCGCGAAGGACAAGGACAAGCTGCTGCTGCTGGCGGTGGACCGCTCCAGCGGAAAGGTCCGTTGGCGGCGCGTGATGGGCGACGGGAATCGGCTGGGCAACAAGCAAAACATGGCGTCTCCTTCGCCGGTGACCGACGGCGAGCGGGTTTGGACGATGACCGGCAACGGCGTGCTGGCGAACTGGGATTTCAACGGCAACAAGCAGTGGGAGCGCGACTTGCAGGCCGACTACGGCAAGTTCGGCTTGCAGTTCGGCTATGGCTCGTCGCCGGTGCTGCACCAGGGGCGGCTTTATGTGCAGGTGCTGCACGGCATGTACACCGACGACCCGTCGTATGTGGCCGCCTTTGACGCCGCCAGCGGGAGGCCGATCTGGAAGGTGGACCGCCCGACCGACGCCAAGCACGAGTCGCCGGACTCCTACTCGACCGCGACGCTGCTGGAGCGCGACGGGCAGACGCAGCTCGTCGTGGCCGGCGCCGGCTATGTGACCGGTCATGACTTGCGCACGGGCAAGGAGCTGTGGCGCGCCGGCGGGCTCAACCCCGACGACGCCACCAACTACCGCACCATCGCCTCGGCGTTGGTGGTGGGCGACATGGTGCTGGCGCCCAGCCGACGCCGGCCCTTCATCGCCTTCCAGGTCGGCCGCGAGGCCGAGCGCATGTGGGACACCGACTACGGCCCCGACGTACCCACCCCCACCAGTGACGGCGAGCTGCTCTACATCATCGACGACAGGGGCGTAGCGCTGTGCCTGCGGGTGCGCGACGGCGCGACCGTCTGGGATCGCCAGCGGATTGAGCCGGGCACTTACAGCGCGTCCCCGATCCTGGCCGATGGCAAAATCTACGCTATCAGCGAAGACGGCGCCACCAGCGTCCTGCGCGCCGGCGAAAAATTCGAGCTCTTGGCGGTGAATAAGCTCGACGACTACACCTTGGCTTCGCCCGCCATCGTGGGCGATCAGATCTTCATCCGGACCTCCACGCACCTGTACTGCATCCGCAACGCCGCGGCCGGCGCGGACTGAAACCGTACGGGGTTCGGTTGACGGCCCGGATGGGCGGAGTTAGGCTATTGAGTTCTGAGCGAATGCGCGTTTATCGTCCCGCCAGTCAATATCTCCCGGCCAGCATGGTCGCCGCCGCGCTGGGCGCCTTCTCGGCGTGGTGCGGGTTCGAATGGCCTCTGGCCTTCGTGCCGGCGGGCCTTTTCGTGGTGAGCGCGGGGTTGTTGTACTACCTCGGCTCGCGTCCGCCGATCGAAGTCGCCGACCACGGCTTGCGGATCGGCGCGCGGTTAATCGAGTGGCCGGACATCGACCGCATCGAGACGACCTCGTGGAACGCGCCGTTGGTGCTGAAGTTGCGGCTGACCGATGGCCGCAAGCTCAAGCTGGTCTATCCCGGCGACGTGGCCTCGGCCGATCGGCTGTGGCGCGAAATTCGGCGCAAGGCGCGCGCCTCGCGCCGCCGGCCCGACCCGGAGCCGGAGCGTGACGAGCGGAGCCTGATTCGTCCGGACTTGTCGGCCTTGCGCGCCCCGCGTTCGCGACTGCTGCGCAACGAGGACGAAGAAGCCATCGAGCAACTCTACCGCCAGCTCAAGGCGGTGGGCCGATTGGACGCCGCCGGCACCCCCGACGAGCAGGGCGACGACGCCCGCTCCTGATCTCGAAGAGAAACCCTTCGCTTTCCCGCCCCCGTTCCGGGGCGCGATAGCCCAAGCAGCCCGACTTACGGCGCCTCGGCGCGTTCCATGCTATCCGCCCTGCGCATCGTTGTTCCCTATATGCTCCGCCGGCGCTGGCGTTACGGCGCCGGGTTGGCGGCGTTGCTGGGCCGAACGCTGGCCGCCGTCGGCATTCCCTGGACGCTGGGGCTGGGCGTGGACGCATTGGCTTCCGGCGAGCCGGTCGAGCGTTTGGCCCTCGTCCTGCTGGCGCTGGCCGCGGCCAAGGCGGCGCTGCACTACGCTTCCCAGCAGCTCCTGCTCGGGGCGGCCCGGGATGTGGAGGCGGACTTGCGCCAGGACCTGTTCACCCGGCTCACGCAGCTTTCCCCGCGCTTTTACGCCGAGCGTTCCGTGGGCGAGCTGATGTCGATTGCCGTCAATGATCTCGGCGCGGTGCGGCTGCTGGTGGGGCAGGGGATGATGCAGTTCGCGGAAGCCGCTTTGGTGGGCGGTTTGGTGCTGAGCTTGATGAGCGCCGTGGATTGGCGTCTCACCCTGGTGATTTTTGTCCCGATTCCGCTGATCAGCCTGACTGTCAGCTTCTACTCCCGCCGCTCGCACGAGGGCTTCGTGGCCGTCCAGGAGAGATTGGCGGCTCTCTCCACCTTTCTGGAGGAGCGCTGGAGCAGCCAGCGCACTCTGCGCGCCTACGCCCGCGCCGACGACGAGCGCGACCGCTTTCGCGCGGCCAATGACGGCTACCTCGACGCCTCGATGGCGCTGGTTCGCGTCTGGCGGCGCTTTTACCCGCAGCTTGAGCTCTTGATCGGTCTGACCTGGGCGGCGACGCTGGGTTACGGCGGCCTGCGTACGCTGCGAGGCGAGATGAGCGTCGGCGACCTGGCGCTGTTCCTCGCCAGCTTGGCGCTGTTGGCCTGGCCGGTGATCGGCCTGGGTTGGGCGCTGAGCCTGCTGGAGCGCGGTGCGGCTTCGGTGGAACGCATCCACGAGATCTTCCGCACGCCGTTGCGCATTGCCGACGGCCAGCACACGGACTATTCGATTGACGGCGTGCGCGGCGACCTGGAGCTCGAAGCGGTGACGGTGCTCGCACCCGGTTCGGACATCCCTATCCTCGACGATGTGAGCTTGCAGGTCTCGGCCGGCATGATGATCGCCGTGGTCGGGCCGACGGGCGCGGGCAAGACCACGCTGCTAAACCTGATCGGCCGCCGCACGGACCCTTCGCGCGGGCGGGTGCTGCTTGACTCCGTCGATCTGAAGACCATCCCGCTGGAGGTGCTGCGCGCCTCGATTGGGTTCGCCATCCAGGAGCCTTTCCTGTTTGAAGGCACGGTGCGCGACAACCTCCTCCTGGGGCGTCCCGACGCCCAGGACTGGGAGGTCGAAGAAGCGGCGGGCATCGCGCAGCTCGGCGGCGAGCTCAGCGACCTGCCCAGCGGGCTCGACGCCTCGGTCGGCGAACGCGGCGCGGCGCTGTCGGGCGGGCAGCGGCAACGGGTTGCCCTGGCGCGGGCGTTGCTGCGCGAGCCGAGGCTGTTGCTGCTGGACGATTCGCTCTCCAGCGTCGACCTGGAGACTGAGGTCGCCATTCTGGAGCGCTTGAAGCTGTACCTGCGCAACCGCACCACGCTGTTTGTGACGCATCGAGCAGCGGCGGCCCAGTTGGCCGACGAGATTTTGGTGTTGGAACACGGCCGCGTGGTGGAGCGCGGCTCGCACCCGAAACTGCTGGCCTTGCGGGGCCGATACCACGAGATCTACGAACGGCAAATGCTCGAAGAGGAGCTAATCCGCGATGAGTAGCGCCGCTCGCTTGGCCGCACCCGCGTTGGCGGCGGATCGCGCCCTGGTGGGGCGTTTGGCTGCGACTTTGCAGCCCTATCGGATGTGGCTGGCCGCCTCGCTGGGCATGGCCGCGCTGCATGCGTTGTTCGGGGCCGCCGCGCCCTACCTGACCAAGCTGGTGGTGGACGTGGCGGCGAAGCCCGAGAGCCTGGGCGAGCTCCCCCTGTCGCTGCTGCCCTCCGCGCCTGCCTCGGCCGTGTGGGCGTTGGGCGGGATTTTCGTGGCCGTGCTCTTGGCGCAGTACGGTTTGAGGGCCGGCCAGATCCGCTGGATGAGCTTTGCCGGGCAACGGGCGATGCATGCGCTGCGGGAGCGGCTGTTCGAACGGCTGCAACGCCGGAGCATCGCCTGGTTCGACCGCACGCGGGTGGGCCGCTTGGTCACCGCCGCCACGACGGACGTGGAATCGCTGCACGAGCTGTTTACTTCCGGGTTTGTCGCCTTGGCCGGAGACCTGCTGCTGCTCGCGTTTTCGCTCGCCTGGATGTTTTGGTTGAGCCCGCCGCTGACGGCAGTGGCGCTGCTGACCGTCCCGCCGGCCGCCCTGCTGCTGTGGGCCTTCCGCCGCCGCTCGCGGCCGGCCGAATCCGAGGTGCGGTCGAAGCTGGGAACCTTGCAGAGCTTCCTGGCCGAACGGCTGGCCGGCATCGCCACGTTGCAGCTCTACAGCAGCGAGGCCGACGCGCTCTCGCGCTTCGCCGCGCTGAACGAAGATCATCGCGAAGCCCAACGGCGCTCGCTCACGGCGCAGGCTTGGTTCCTGCCGGCGGTGGAGTTTTTGGCGGCGCTGGCGGCGGCGCTGCTGCTGCTCGTCTCGGCGCGGCTGCTGGCCGATGGGGCCGTCGAAATCAGCGTGGTGGTGGCCTTTGTGCAGTACGGCGCCGTGGTCTTTCGGCCGCTGCAACGGATGAGCGAGAAGCTGCGCGCCATGCAAGGCGCCTTCGCCGCCGCCGAGCGCATTTTCGAGCTGCTCGACCAGCCCGAGGAGGAGCCCGCCGAGCCCGGCGCCGTCGCGCCCCAGGTCAAAGCGCCTCGGGTGGAGCTCGAAAACGTCTGGTTCGCCTACGAGGGCGAAGAGTGGGTGCTGCGCGATGTGAGCCTCAAGATCGAGCCCGGCGAGATGGTCGCCGTCGTCGGCCACACCGGGGCGGGAAAGACCACGCTGATCAATTTGCTGTTGCGCTTCCACGACGCGCAGCGCGGGCGCGTGCTGGTGGGCGGCGTGGACGTGCGGCAGTGGCCGCGCGAGGAGCTGCGGCGCCGCTTCGGGGTCGTCCTGCAGGACCCCGCCTTGCTTGCGGGCTCGATCGAGAGCAACATCCGGCTCGACCCCCGCGCCGTGGACGAAAAGCGCGCTTTGGACGCCGCCAAGCGCGTGCGGCTGGCCCCGATCGTGGAGCGGCTGCCCGAAAAATACCAGACGCAGGTGGGCGAGCGCGGCGCGGCCTTGTCAGCCGGGCAACGCCAGCTCGTCGGCTTCGCGCGGGCGTTGGCTTTCAATCCTAGCTTCCTGGTGCTCGACGAGGCGACCTCGGCGGTCGACCCGGAAACCGAGGCGCACATTCGCGAAGGGCTCGACAAGCTGGTCGAGGGGCAAACCTCGCTGGTCATCGCGCACCGCCTCTCCACGGTCCGCCGCGCCGACCGCATCGTGGTGCTGCACCACGGCCGCATCCGCGAGCAGGGAACCCACCAGGAGCTGCTCCAAACCCAGGGCCTGTACTGGAAGCTCTATCAGCTCCAGTTCCGCCACCAGGAAGAATAAACCGCCGAAGCGTGCGATCTGGGATAATGGCCCGCCATGGGTTTTGTCCTCCACCCGCTCGATTGGGCCGTCATCGGCGTCTACTTCCTGCTCATCCTGGCGGTGGGGCTGTGGGCCGGCCGCAAGGTCAAAAAGACCAACGACTACTTCCTGGGCGACCGCGGATTCAGCGTCTGGCTGGTGATCGGGCAGGCGTTCGGCGTCGGCACGCACGCCGAGATGCCGGTGTCGCTGGCGGGCAAGGTCTACCAGTCCGGCTACGCGGGCATCTGGTACCAGTGGAAGAACCTGTTCATCACCCCGTTCTACTGGACGTTGGCGCCGCTGTTTCGGCGCTTCCAGCGAACCACCACCGGCGAAGTCTACGAAGATCGCTACGGCCCGTGGATGGGCGCCGTCTATACGATCTTCGCGATGTCGTTCTTCGTTTTCAACATGGGCGCGATGCTCAAGGGCGCCGGCAAGCTGGTCAGCGCCGCGGCCGACGGAGCGGTCACGCCGAACACCGTCGTGCTGGTGATGACTGGGACGTTCCTGATCTACTCATTCGTCGGCGGGTTGGTTTCGGCCGCCTATACCGACTTCGTGCAGAGCTTCTTCATCCTGGCGCTGTCGTTCCTGCTGATTCCGTTGGGGCTGGCGCGCGTGGGCGGCTTTACGGGGGTGCGCGAGTCGCTCTCGCCCGAGATGCTCTCGATGGTCACTCCGGGCGACATCGGCGCCTTTACCATCCTGATGCTCACGCTCAACGGGCTGATCGGCATTGTGGCGCAGCCGCACATTCTGGCCAGCGTGGGCACGGGGCACGACGAGTATTCCTGCCGCATGGGCATGGCCGCCGGGAACTTCGTCAAGCGGTTTTGCACCATCGGCTGGGCGCTGGTCGGCATCATCGTGGCGGCGATGCTGCTGCAACAGGGCGCGGCGCCGCTGGTCGACCCCGAGGAGGCTTTTGGCTTCGCCACGCGCGAGCTGCTGGGACCGGGCCTGGTCGGCCTGATGATCGCCAGCGTGCTGGC
>CAYOPA010000267.1:0-7696 GCA_964405625.1 uncultured Bryobacterales bacterium | reverse complement strand
CGGCGCTGCTCGCCGGCGGCGCCTTGTTGTTTTCTGCGACCACCGCGTTTGCGCAGGTGCAGAGCGCGCTGAACCGGGTGTGGAAGGTGGCGCCCGAGGCGTCACAGGGGTTTGTGATCGGGTTCGTCGTGAAGCGCGCGATTGCGTTCGCGATGATTCTGGGGGCGGGAGTACTGCTGTTGCTGTCCATGACGGCGCGAGCGGTGCTGTCGGCGGCCCGCCAATTTGCGGGCGACGGGTTCTTGACCTCGACGGGGGCTTGGACGCTGGAGTGGGTGCTGTCGTTGACCGTCACGACCGTGCTGTTCGCCGGGATCTTTCGCGCCGTGCCCGACGCCACCGTACATTGGCGGGACGCTCTGCCCGGAGGCGCCTTGACCGCAATCTTGTTTACGCTCGGAAATCGGCTGGTGGGCGTGTACTTTCATTTCGTGCCGGTGGGAGGCGTCTACGGTCCGGCGGGGTCGCTTGCCCTGATTCTGTTCTGGCTGTATTTCGTGGCGATTCTGCTGCTATTTGGAGCGGCGTTCACCCAAGCCTACGCACGCTTACGGGGCAGAGCTTTGGGCGGGCCCAGCGATAGGTAAACGGGAGGATGGATGCATTCGTTTGGCTGGTTCGCCTTGGCCGCGCTCGGAGAAATCGCGGGCTGCTTTACGTTCTGGGCTTGGCTGCGGCTGGGGAGGAGCCCTTTGTGGACGGTCCCCGGCGTAGCCTGCCTGCTGATTTTCGCGGCCTCCCTGACGCGCGTGGAAGCCTCTTTTGCAGGCCGGACCTACGCCGCCTACGGAGGCGTCTACATCATCTCGTCGCTGCTCTGGCTGTGGCTGGTGGAGAAGGCGGCGCCGGACCGCTGGGACCTGACCGGCGCAAGCATCTGCCTGGCCGGCGCGGCGCTCATCCTGTACGGCCCCCGAAACGGAATGTAGGGGCGGCTGGAAGGCCGCAAAAGACCGCACGATTGCCCGGTCTCAACTGGTTTTGGGCGGGCTTCCGCCCGCTTCCACGGATCGACTATGCGTCAGCGCCGCGCGCGCGGCGGCTTGACAGCTTGCCGTTGCGGGCCGGCCCCGCCGCCAGGGACTCGAAGGCCGAAACCAGCGAGCTGAGGGAGATCGGAGCGTTCATGAGGAAGCGATCGTGTGTGCGGCCGCGGCGGTAGGACGGCTGGCGAACGGGCTCCCGTAGCACGCCGCTGATTCGATCGAGATCGAAACAGTAAAGGACCGTGCCGTGATGCAGAAGCGCCCGGCGGGTTCGACGCTGCGCGTGGCCGCCGAATTTGCGGTCGTCGTAGATCAGGTCGGAGCCAATCGAACGTGCGCCGGGCAGCGGTAGGGCCGCGGTCAGCGCGCCCAGGATCTCGGCATAGCTTTCTTCCACGTCGAGAAACGCCGGCCTCCGATCGAGCGACAGCACGAGAGCGTAGTTCAAGCAGCCCGGGCCAAGCAACACCGCGCCGCCCCCCGACTCCCGGCGCAGAACCGGAAGCTTCCGCCGCGCGGAGGCGTGGACGTGGTCTTCGGCAGCGCCCGATCGCGGCAGGACGACGCACGCGCTGTCGGCTTCCCACAGCAAAAGCGTCTCTCGGCCCCGCGGGTTGTCCTCCAGCGTATGAAGCGCCGCCAGCTCGGCCTCGAGCCCCGCCTTTGCCGCGACCTTGCGATAGCGTTGGATGACCAAGAAGGACCCCACTCTAGTGAGAGTATAGAAGTCATGCCTCCCGCGGCAGACGGCTCCGGCAAAGCGCAATGGCCGCTCTACCTAGACTGCGCCGCAACGACTCCGCTCGACCCGCGCGTCGAAGCCGAGCTCATCCGCTGCCTGCGCGAAGACTACGGCAACGCGGGCAGCCGCACACATGCGTATGGCTCCGCGGCGCGGCGCGCCGTCGAGCGGGCCCGCGACCAAGTCGCCCGGGTGGCGGGCGCGGCGCGCGGCGAGGTCATCTTCACGTCCGGCGCGACCGAGAGCAACAATCTGGCAGTATTGGGGCTCGACGACCACGGCCGAAGGACGGGTCGTCGGCACGTCGTCGCGAGCGCCATCGAACACCACGCCGTCCTGGAGCCGATCCGCAGGCTCGGGACGCGCGGATTCGAGATCACTTGGGTTGATCCCGAGCCGGGAGGCTGGATCGATCCCTTCAAGATCGCCGCAGCCGTTCGAGATGACACTGTGCTGGTCTCCGTCATGCAAGTGAACAACGAGACCGGCGTCCTGCAACCGATCCGCGAGATCGCCCAAGAGCTCAGGCGGTCCGAGGCGTACTTCCACGTCGACGCCGCCCAGGGCTTCGGCAAGGAGCTCGACAGCTTGCGTTCGCCGCGCGTGGACCTGATCAGCATCAGCGGCCACAAGCTGTGCGCGCCGAAGGGCGTGGGCGCGCTCGTCTGTCGGCGGCGCCACGGTGAGCGCCCGCCGATCGAGCCGATTGCGGTCGGCGGCGGCCAGGAGCTCGGGTTGCGTCCCGGGACGCTGCCGGTGGCGCTGATCGCGGCTCTGGGCAAGGCGGCGGAGCTCGCGGCGGAAGAGCAGGCTGAGCGGTGGCGTTTTGGCTGCCGGATGCGGACGGCGCTGCTCGACGGCCTCGCCCCGCTCCAGCCGCGCCTGCACGGCGACAAGGCCCGCCTGCTGCCCTACATCCTGAACCTGTCCTTTCCCGGCCTGGAAGCCGAGGAAGTGATGGAGGCATGGGAGGACCTCGTCGCCGTCTCCGACGGAGCGGCCTGCACGTCACAGTCTTATACGTGCAGCCATGTACTGAGCGCCATGGGCTTGCCTCCGGCAAGCCTCGCCGGCGCCGTGCGATTATCCTGGTGCCATCTGACCGAGCCGCCGCCGGTCGCCGCGCTTGCGGCCGCCCTCGAAAGATTTCCCCAATGAGCCCTCGCGAAGAGATCTTCCGCTACAAGCGTTCGCGCTTTTCCACGCGCCTGCCCGTCGATCGCACCTACACGCGCTCACACTACTGGCTGCGCAAGGACGACGCCGGACTGTGGCGGGTCGGCCTGACGAAGTTCGCCGCTCGCATGCTCGGAGACCTGGTCGAATTCGAGCTCTCGCCGGCGCCGGGAGACCCTGTCGAGGTCGGCGGCCAAGTCGGCTGGATCGAAGGATTCAAAGCCGTTTCCGACCTTTATGCAGTGGCTTCCGGGACCTTCGCCGGGGTGAACGCCGCGCTGTCCCAAGACATCACTCTGCTAGAATCCGAGCCTTACGGCGCCGGCTGGCTGTACGCCGTGGACGGCGAGCCCGAATCGGGCGGCTTGACCGTTCAGGAGTACGTGAACGTGTTGGACGCCACGATCGACCGGATGTTGGCCAGCCGCGGCGAAGGAGACCCGAATGCCTAAAGCGGGATATGTGATGATCGGCGGGTTTCTGGGGGCCGGCAAAACGACGGCGGTGCTGCGTCTGGCGCGGCACTTGAGCGACCAGGGCAAGACCGTCGGGCTGATCACCAACGACCAGAGCTTCGGCCTGGTCGACACGGCGATGGCGCGCTCACAGGGCTTTGCCGTCGAGGAGATCACCGGCGGTTGCTTCTGCTGTCGCTTCGACTCGCTGGTCCAGGCCGCCGACAACCTGAGCGCGGATTCGCGGCCGGACGTTTTTATTGCCGAGCCCGTCGGCAGTTGCACCGACCTCCGCGCGGCCGTCAGCTACCCGCTCCGGCGGATGTATGGCGACGATTACGAGATCGCGCCGCTCAGCGTGATGGTCGATCCGGTGAGGGCTGCGCGGATTCTCGGGCTCGAGCAGGGCAGCTCGTTTTCCGACAAGGTATTGTACGTTTACGACCGTCAGCTTGCCGAAGCGGACTTCATCGTCATCAACAAGGTCGATTTGGTCGCGCCCGAGAAGCTGGCGGCGCTGCGCGAGGCCCTGGCGAAGAAATACCGGCAGGCCGAGATTCTGGAGGTTTCGGCGCGCCAGGGGAATGGCCTGGAGGCATGGTTCGAGCGCATCGGCGACGCCGAGATGTGGCTGGGCGTGGCCCCGGACGTCGACTACGCAACCTACGCCGAAGGCGAGGCGCTGCTGGGCTGGATGAACGCCACGGTGCAACTCTCGTCCGCCGAGCCGATCGACGGCAATCGCGCCCTGGAGGAGATCGCCGGCCGCGTCGCCGCGGCGGTCCAGGGAGGCGACATCGCGCACTTGAAGATGACGCTGACCCCGGACGAGAACGTCGGCGACATCGGCGTGCTCAATCTCGTGCGTAACGATACCCGTCCCGAGCTCGCCCACTCATTGAAGGAACCGCTCGATTCCGGCGAGCTGATCATCAACCTCCGCGCCGAGGATGATCCCGAAACGCTGCACGCGGCCGCTCTGGCGGCCGTGGAAGCGTGGGTCGCCGCCGGACCGGGCAGGCGGGCGGAAGTGCGGCACAGTGAACGGTTCCGGCCGGCCAAACCCACTCCGACCCACCGCATGGCGACTGCATGATTGAAACCCGCGACAGCACAATTGGACAGCCGCGAATCCTCTACTGCCGGTGCGCCTACGCGCGCATCGTCCCGGCCGAGGTCAAGGACGCGGTCCTGGAGGCCCTGGCCGAATCGGGCGCGGACTTCGACGCCGTGCCGGATTTGTGCGAGATGTCCGCCCGCAAGGATCCGCGGCTCGAACGGATCGCCGCACAGGGGCCGGTCAAAATCGCCGCGTGCTATCCCCGTGCGGTGCGCTGGCTGTTCTCGGCGGCGGGAGTGACGCTCGACCCTGCTCAGGCGCACGTCATCAACATGCGCGAGCTTTCCGCGGAAGCCGTGATCCACGAGATTCTGCCCGCCGCGCGGGAGGCGGGCGCATGAAAGGCGGTCTGGATCTGCCGATCCTGCGCGTGGCGCTGTACGAAGGCGCCGGGGCGCGCCCGCTCGGCGGGGCGCAGCGGTTTGCACTCCTGCAGGCCCTGCTCGACAAAGGCTACCGCGTGACCCGCATCGCCGCCGGGGCCGCGCCGGCCGCCTCCGACGGCAACGGTTTGGCCGTGCTGGGCTGCTTCGAAAGCGATCTTCCGGAGCTGGCTCAGGACGGCGACACGAAAGTTTACATCCGCAACGTTGAAGGCAAAACGGCGGACGAGGCCGTCGAGCTCGTCGAGAGCCTTTGCCGCGAGGCGGGCCTGCACGAGCCAGGCGGCTGGAAGCCCTGGTTCCCGGTCATCGACTATGACCGCTGCACCAACTGCATGCAGTGCCTGAGCTTCTGCCTCTTCGACGTCTACGGCGTTTCGCAGGACGGCAAGATCCAGGTCCAGAACAACGACAACTGCAAGACCGATTGCCCGGCCTGCTCGCGCGTCTGTCCGGAAGTCGCCATCCTGTTCCCCAAATATCGCCACGGACCAATCCACGGCGGCGAGGTCAACGCCGACGATATGCGGCGCGAGTCGATGAAGGTCGACATCTCGGCGCTGCTCGGAGGCGATATCTACCAGGCGCTACGCGACCGCAGCGCCAAAGCCAAGTCGCGATTTTCGAAGGAACGCGACGAGGATCGCGCACTTAAGGAGCGCCAGCGCTGCCTGGCAAAGCTGCAAAAGGATCTCGACATCCCCGCCGAGGTGTTCGCGTCGCTGCCCTCAATTGACGAGATCCAGGAAAAGGCGAAGACGGCGCGGGAGCGCGCGCTGGCTGCGAAGGGCTCGGAGGGCCAACGATAGAATGGTGGCCCAATTCGCCAAACGCATGCTGACTGAGCCCGACCCCCGGGCCCTGCGGAAGTTCGTCTGGAATTTTGGCGTGAAGGGCATGCTGTCGGTCCAGACCTTCAAGAAGCGCATCAAGAAGGGCGAATACTTCCCGCCGTTCCTGTTCATCTCGATCATCTCGGGCTGTCAGTTGCGCTGCCAGGGCTGCTGGGTGGACGTGGCGTCCGAAAGTAAGAAGATTGAGCTTGAAGACCTCGACCGCATCGTTACGGACGCCAAAAAGCGCGGCAACAGCTACTTCGGCATCCTCGGCGGCGAGCCCTTCCTGCATCCGCAGCTCTTTGACCTGCTGGCGCGCCATCCGGACTGCTACTTCCAGATCTTTACCAACGGCCACCTGATCGACGACGCTCGCGCCGCCGAGCTGCGCCGCCTGGGCAACGCCAGCCCGCTCATCAGCGTGGAAGGCACGCAGCTCATCAGCGACGAGCGTCGCGGCCGCAAGAACGTGCTCGACAAGACGCTCGCCGGCATCGAAGCCTGCCAGCGCAACCGCCTGATCACCGGCGTGGCGACCAGCGTCTGCCAGACCAACCTCGACGATCTGGTCAACGACGCCTGGCTGCGGCGGCTGATCGAGATGGGCGTCACCTACGCTTGGTTCCACACCTACCGAGTGGTCGGGCCGAACCCCGCCGGACACCTGGCGCTGAGTCCGGAGGACGTCCTGCGCGTGCGTCGCTTTATCGTCGAGGCGCGGGCGCGGCTGCCGATTGCCATCGTCGACGCCTACTGGGACGACGAAGGCCAGGCGCTGTGCCCGATGGCGACCGGCGTCAGCCACCACATCAGCCCATACGGAGACGTCGAGCCGTGCCCCATCATCCAGTTTGCCAAGGAATCGATCCACGACCGGCCGAGCTTGTATGAGACGATGACGCAGTCGGGCTTTCTGCGTGACTTTCGCGAAACCGCCGCCAAGACGACGCGCGGCTGCATCGTGCTGGAGCGGCCGGATTTGGTCCGGGATCTGGTGAATCGTCACGGCGCGCGTGACACCACCCAGCGCCAGACCGCGCTCGCCGAGCTTGAGAAATTAACCGCCCGTAACAGCCAGTACAATCCGGGCAACGAGATCCCGGAGGAGCACTGGGCCTACCGCATTGCCAAGAAGCACTGGTTCTTCGGTTTCGGCGCCTACAGTTGAGACGAGACGAATGCGCATGCAAGAGCAGCTCACCGTTCTGACGATCCCCCGGGCCGTCCCGCAAATGGCCGCTCGCCCCCCGCAGGAGAACATCCCGGCGGAACGCGTGGAGCGCGAAGCCCTGAAGCGGCACGTGGCGGCCTATGTGGAGGCGCGGCGGACCGAGCTGACGCCGCCATTGCTCGGCGATGAGCTGCGCCGGCGCGCCGAGGAAGCGACCGAGCTCGCCGGCCTGGACCCTAAGTTCGCTGACTACACGGGCGTCTTGCTGAGCAACGAAGTCTGGCGCGAGCAACTTGCCGCCACCCCGTTCGAACGTCGGCTATTGTTGCTGCCCAAGTGTCTGCGCGTGGAGGACCGCTGCCCCGCGCCGTTCGACGAGTTCGGCCTGCTGTGCAAGCAGTGCGGCCTGTGTACGATTCAAGACCTGCAAGAAGAGGCCGAGAAGCTGGGCTACGCCGTGCTGGTGGCCGAGGGCTCGGCGCTGGTGATGGCCCTGATCCAGACCGGCAAGATCGACGCCATTGTCGGCGTGAGCTGCCTGTCGGTGCTCGAGAAAGCGTTCCCGCACATGGAGAACGCAGCCATCCCCGGCATCGCCATCCCCTTGCTGCAAGACGATTGCAAGGACACCGCCGTCGACGTCGAATGGGTCTGGGACTACATTCACCTGACCAGCGACGACCGGACGCGCCGGCTGGACCTCGACACACTCCGCCAACGCGTGGACGAGTGGTTTCGTCCCCAGGCGCTTGACGGCATTTTCGGGGCGCCGTCGGAAGGCGAGGCCGAGCGGCTCCCTCGGCGACAAGACCTCGACCTCCGCCTCG
>CAYOPA010000266.1:7153-7722 GCA_964405625.1 uncultured Bryobacterales bacterium | reverse complement strand
TCTCCATGAGCGTCGCCAGCGAGCTGTGCGGCAAGGACGAGCAGCTCAAGGAGCAATACAGCATCGCCGAGAGCAGCCAGGACCGCGACATCGCCCGCGCGATGGGCGACTCGCCCGTAACGCCGAACGAGCTCTATCCGTCGCGGTCGACCTCGGATCGGTGGGGGCGTCGATCCAGCCGGGACACACGCTGCGGATCGAGGTCACGAGCGCGTATTGTCCACTGTTCGACCGCAACCCGGCCACTGGCGAGGGACCGTGGTCGTCGACCGTGCGCGTGGCCTGGCAGACCATGCACCATCGGCCGGCTCAAGCCTCGCGCGTGCTGCTGCCGGTCCTGCCGTAGCCGGACCGGCTATCCGAACGGGTGGTTGCGCCGGTGCTAGAATACGAGGCCTTGCTGCTGGATCGAGGTCTCACCCTGCTCAATCGGAGCCGCGTTCCGTTCCTTGCGCTGCTCGCTTTGCCGTGGGTTTGCGGCTCCGCCTTCGGACAGGGCGCTGCCTCTACGGGGCGCGCCGCCGCGCCTCGCCGGCCGCTGCCTCCCGGGTTGGCCGTCCCGCGAATCG
>CAYOPA010000266.1:0-7143 GCA_964405625.1 uncultured Bryobacterales bacterium | reverse complement strand
TCGCCTACCGCGACGTCGCCAAGGAGGCCGGCCTGCTCGGCGTCTCCGTCTCCGGCTCGGAAACCGCCAAGACCTACATCGTCGAATCGACCGGCCCTGGGGTCGCGATCTTCGACTACAACGGCGACGGGCTCCAGGACATCCTGCTCCTCAGCGCCGACCGCTTCGAGGCATCCAACCCGCCGCCGCGGCACTACCTCTACCAGAACCAAGGCGGCCTGCGCTTTAAGGACCGCACGAAGGAGGCCGGAATCGACCACACCGGCTGGGCGCAAGGCGTCTGTGCCGGCGACTTCGACCGCGACGGGAAGGTCGACTTCTACCTGCCCCATTGGGGGCTGAACCGGCTCTATCGCAACACCGGCGACGGCTTTGCCGAGGAGAGCGAGGCGCGCGGCGTCCAAGGCGAGGCGGATCGCTGGAGTACCGGCTGCGCGTTCCTCGACTACGACGGCGACGGCGACCTCGACCTGTTCGTCGCCAACTACATCGCGCTCGACCTCGCGACGACGCCCAAACCCGGCGACTCCGCTGAGTGCCGCTGGAAGGGCGCGCCGGTGCTGTGCGGGCCGCGCGGCCTGCCCGCCGAGACGATGACGCTCTACCGCAACGACGACGGCTCATTCACTGACGTCTCCGCCGCCGCCGGCGTCTCCGGCGACCGCAACTACTACGGCTTCACGCCGATCGTCTCCGACTTCGACGGCGACGGATTGCCTGACGTCTTCGTCACCTGCGACTCGACGGCCAATCTGCTCTTCCGCAATCTCGGCGAAGGGCGCTTCGAAGAGCTCGGCATCGTCTCCGGCGCCGCCTTCAACGCCGACGGCATGGAGCAGGCCGGCATGGGGGTCGCTGTCGCCGACTATGACGGCGACAGCGACTTCGACCTGCTCGTGACGAATTTCTCGAACGACTCCCATGCGCTCTACCGCAACGACGGCGATTGGTTCTTTTCCGACGAGACCATCCCGAGCGGCTTGGCGGTCAACACCCGCTATGTTGGTTGGGGGACGCTGTTCCTCGACTTCGACCACGATGGCTGGAAGGATCTGTTTGTCGCCAATGGCCACGTCTATCCCTCCGTGGACCAAGAGAACATCGGCGAGCTCTATCGCCAGCCGAGGCTGCTCTACTGGAACCGCGGCGACGGCCAGTTTCACGATGTCAGTGCGGCGGCGGGGGCGGGGATAGCGGCGACGCATTCCTCTCGCGGCGCCGCCGTCGGAGATTTGGACAACGATGGAGTTCTGGAGATCGTCGTCGTCAACCTCGGGGAAGCGCCCTCTCTTCTCGTCGCCAGCGCGCCCGCGGGCCGCTCGCTCCTGGTGGAAGCGCTCGATTCGTCCGGCGGTCCGGCCATCGGTGCGCGGATTGAGGTTCGGACCGATCAGGGGACGCGGATCGACGAGGTTCGCAGCGGCGGCTCGTTCCTCTCGCAGAGCGACTTCCGGTTGCACTTCGGTGTAGGCGCCGCGAGCGCCGCGACGCTGGTCGTTCGTTGGCCGGACGGCGAGAGGCGGGACTACGGCGAGATCGCGGCCGGCGAGTGGACGACGGTGACTCGCGACCAGGGCGTCACACGCCGGCGACAGCTCGGCGCTCGCTGACCCCGTCTTTCAATCCACCCGCTCCGGCTGCCGGGCGCCGGGTCTGGCTCGCCAACTTTTCGACAAATGGTAGAACCAAGATATTCCCACATGTGATCTACGCGAGAGGGGTGCCGCTACCGATTCGGGGTCGTCTCGGGCTCTTCATTTGGTCGGTCCGACGCTTGACAAGCCAATACAGAGACAATACCATCTGTTGAGTTCCCCAGGAAGGAGACTTGCCATGACCGTTGTTTCTGAGTCCATCCGTGTTCGGTCGCTAAACAAACATTGCTCTGTAGCCCTCTTGGGTCTCTGGTTGTTGGCCCAACCAGTAATGGCCCAGACCAGCGGCTCGATCAGCGGCGTCGTCGTCGATCCGAGCGGCGGCGTGGTTCCCGGCGCCCAGCTCGAGCTCACCCACGTCGCAACTGCGCGCAGTCAGCAACGCGGCAGCGGCGCGGACGGCTACTTCACCTTTACTGACCTGCCGATCGGACGCTACAGCCTGAGAATAATGGCGGAGGGATTCCGACAGCTAGACCTCGACGGACTGACACTGACGGTCGGCCAGCAGATGACCGTTCGGCCCGAGTTGACGCTGGGCCAGTTGACGGACATTATCGAAGTCAGCAGCACGCCGCCTCCGGTCACGACCTCGACCAGTACCGTTTCGCACCTCGTCGACTCGCAGCGCATCGATCGCTTGCCTCTCAACGGTCGCAACGCGCTGCAACTCATCGCCCTGGTACCCGGCGTGGTGCAGCGAGGCCGCTTGGGCCAGTTCGGAGCCACGCAGCTCTCATTCGAGGTCGCTGGAGGCCGTCAGGTGGACATGAACTTCAACCTCGACGGAGGCATCAACATGAACGCCTTCTACAACAACGCGAACGACTACCCCAACCCAGATGCGTTGCAGGAGTTCACGGTCAGCACGCGCACCTACACGGCGGCTTTCGGGCGCGGCGTCAACCAGGTCTCGGCCGTCACCAAGTCGGGAACCAACGAGATTCACGGTAGCCTCTTCGAGTTCATCCGCAACACGAAGCTCGACGCACGCGACTTCTTTGCCGCCGAGCGCAGCGAGTTCAAGCGTAACCAATACGGGGGCACCGTCGGCGGCCCGATCGCGCGCAACAAGACATTCTTCTTCGGCAGCTTCCAAGCGACGAAGGAGCGCGGCACGCCCGGCGTGAGGCGCTATCGCACCATGACCCCTGGCGAGCGGGAAGGCCGCTTCTCGACCGCGGTGCGCGACCCGGAAACCGGTCAGAACTTCCCGAACAACGAGATCCCCGCCTCCCGGATTCAGCCATTCGCGACTAAGTTTCTCGACGACTTCCTTCCGGCGGCCAATTCCGGCGGCGGCTTCTTCACCTTCACGCCCAGCTTCAAGCTCGACCAGACGCAGATCATTGGGAAGCTCGATCACAACTTCTCGGATAACGATCGGCTCTCGTTCCGCTACCTGCTCACCGACACGCCGCAGCGCGGCAGCGGCGTCAGCGCCTTCTTGGACAGCTCTTGGCTGGCGGATCTGCCCACCCGAAGCCAGAACTTCAACCTGAGCTGGCAACACATCTTCTCGCCGTCGCTGATCACAGAGATACGGCTGACCCACGTCCGTAACGTGTACGGCGTGCGCACGACACGCGACTTCTCTCTGGCCGGGCTCGGGCTCGACGTCAACGTCGCCAACGCCATCAGCGACTTCGGCCTGACGCCCGACTCGCGGATCAGCGTCTCAGGCTTCTTCAGCGCCTCTCCGGGCGTGCCCACCCGCGACATCGTGCCGACCTCGCAGCTCACGGTGCCGACGACGTGGATCCACGGCAAGCACAAGGTTGGGTTCGGCGTCGAGATCTACAAGAATCGCGTCAACCAGTTGCAGAACTTTCTGACCGGCGGGAGCATCGTATTCAATGGGTTCGCCTCCGGCAACCCCGCTGCGGATTTCCTGCTTGGGCAGTACAACGACTACCGCCAGATTACTCCCCTCGTAACCCGTCTACGGCAGACGATCCCAGCGGCTTACGTGCAGGACGACGTTCGGGTCCATCGCAACGTGACGCTCAACCTCGGCGTGCGTTGGGAGCCGTTCGTGGCCTGGGTGTCGGAGAATGACGTTCTAAGCACCTTCCGGCCGGGCGTGCAGTCGACCGTCTTCCCGAAAATGGCGCCGGGCCTGCTGTACCCGGGTGATGACGGTCTTCCCCGCACGATCGTCGGCAACCAGTGGAGCAACTTTGCGCCGCGCGTGGGCGTGGCCTGGGACGTCCGCGGCGACGGCAAGACATCGATCCGCGCCGGCTTCGGCATCTATTTGATGCCCACCTTCCGCGGCATCTACTTTAACCGCTTCCCCCTGATCCAGCCGTTCGCACTCGACGTGCGCCTGTTCGGGGGGTCAACGACGGACCTCTGGGCGGCGGAGCCGTTCAACGGGAATAACCCGTATCCGCGTCCAGACGTTACCGATGTCGCCGCGCTGCGCGAGTTGGCGTCCACGCCGACCGCCGGCCATACATCGTTCGCGCTACCTTTCAAGACGCAGTCCGACAATCAGTGGAGCTTCTCGATCCAGCAAGCGCTGCGGCAGGACACCGTGCTGGAGGTAGCCTACGTCGGCAGCTCCTCGTCACACCTCTATACCTCAAATGAGCTGAACCCGGCCGTCTACATCCCCGGGCAGTCCACCGTGCGCAACACGCAATCGCGGCGACTCTATCCGCAGTTCGGGCCGATCAACGACACCCGATCGTCGCTCAGTTCGAACTACAACAGCCTGCAGGTCAGCCTGACCAAACGCCTATCGCAGGGCTTCTCGGTGCTTGGCTCCTACGCTTGGTCGAAGGGATTGGGCGTGAACGGCTCGTTCGGCGAAGGCAGCAACGGCCAGCGAAATCCCTTCAACAGCCAGCTTGACTACGGCCGCCAGCCCGGCGACGTGCGGCAGAACTTCGTCATGTCTTTCATCTGGGAGTCGCCGTTGACGAACCACTCGAGCGGGATCGTGCGGACCCTGCTCGGCGACTGGCAGTTGAACGGCATCAACACGCTCCGCACGGGTCTGCCATTCACGTGCCGCTCGGGGCTCGACAACTCGTTCGTCGGCATTGGCGGCGACACCTGCGACCAGGTCGGCGAGTGGAAGATCGACGGCGACCGCTCTCGGGCGGACACGATCGGCGAGTACTTCAACACCGACGCCTTCACCCGGAACTCGATCGGCACGTTCGGCCACTCGGGCATCAATGCGCTGGAAGGTCCCGGATTCTGGAACCTGGATTTGGGCGTCACGCGCGTCTTCCGGGTCGGCGAGTCTAAGCAGATCGAGGTCCGCACGTTGGCCTACAATGTCCTCAACCGTCCGAACTTCGCGCTGCCGAACAGCACGCGCACGTCGCCGGTCTTCGGTCGCATTATCTCGACCAGCCACGACGGACGCGTTGTCGAGTTCGGTCTGAAGTTCGTCTTCTGATATGGGTTTGTACGTCCTGCGCGCGGTTTCGGCGCTGTTGCTGGCTGCTTGCGCCCTGGCTGCGCAGCGCTCGCCGGAGGCCGCGCGCAAGGCGATCGAAGGTCTCGAAGCGATCGAGTCCGGTCGCTTTGAGGCGGCTGCGACTGCGTTCAGCGAGGCCCGCCGGCTCGAGCCCAAGAACATCGACTACGCCCTCGGTCTGGCTCAAGCGCACTTGTCCGCGGGCCGTCTCGGGGATGCAATCCCGCTGTTGGAAGGAGTCCTCGTCGAGGCGCGCGGCGACTTTGGCGTCCGTTTCTCCCTCGCACAGGCTTACCTCGGGGTAAACCAGGACGCAGACGCCGTCCGCGTCCTGGACGGCGAGGTCCCCGCCCCGCCGCTCCAGGCCCCGTGGCTCTTCCAGCTCGGATTTGCTCTGTTTCGCCTCGACAACTACGATGCGGCGCTTCCGGTCTTCGAGAAGCTTGTGGCCTATTCGGACATGCGTGCGCCGGCCGAGTTCTTCGTCGCCAACTGCCGCGCCGGGCTAGGATTCCTAACCGAGGCGCTGCCGCACTACCAAACCGCGATCCAGTTGGGCTCCCGGGCGGACAACCGCGCCCTCAACGCCTACCACTACAACTACGGCCTCGCCCTGTTCCAACTCGGCCGGCACGGAGCCGCCGCCGAGCAGTTCGCGACGTCGGCGCGACTGTACGCCGCCGATCCCCTGCCGCACTACCTGTTCGGCCGCAGCATGGCGGAGCTTGAGCGCTTCCCGGAAGCGATCGAGGCGATGGAGACCGCCCTGCGCGTGGACGCCGACTTCACCGCCGCCTACTACCAACTCGCGCAGCTCCACCGTGCGCACGGCGACCGCGAACGCGCCGCGGACCTGTTCGCAAAGATTGCATCGATTAAGAAGCAGGAATTTGAGGCGTCACGCGACGCTTTGCTCCAGATGAAGACCGGCCGAGACTGACTCTCGACGGAGCGGGCGAGCGGATGCGCTATGGAGCTCCAGCGGGTTGCTCGCGACGGATCGGCGAGAAGTTCGGCGCCGTCCCCGCCGGGCGAATCTCCGCGACGCAGAGCGCCATCACCTTGGTCGCGTCCACCAGGTGCTCCACCATGGCTTGGCGGGCTTCTTCGGGCTTGCGCTCGTAGATCGCCCGGAAGATGGCGAGGTGGAATTTCAGCGTGTGCTCGGTGTCGACAAACTTCGACGTCTCCGCGATGCTGCTGGCCAGCGACCGATGGACGACGGAGAACATCGATTCACAGACACGGTTTCCAGCCGCTTCGAAAATGGCGGCGTGGAAAGCCAGGTCCGATTCGATGATCTGGGTGCGGTTCTCACCGGCGCCTTCCATCGCCTCGAGCGCCGCCCGCAGGGCTTCGACGTGTTCGAGCGTCGCGCGGCTCGCCGCGCGCGCCGCGAGTTCAGGCTCTACGATCGACCGCGCCTCGAAGAGCTCGCGGTGCGAGATAGATCCCAGCAGCAACATGAAGCGCAACGGCTCATCGAGAATGGCCGACGCGTCGCTCATCAGACACGTACCGTAGCCGGTGCGCTGAAACAATACGCCCATGGCCTCGAGGACCTTGAGCGCTTGACGAAGCGAGTTGCGGCTCACGCCGAGGCTCGCCGCAAGCTCCCGCTCGGGAGGGAGCTTCGTCCCTGGAGTCAACTCGCCGCTCGATAGCATCGTACGGAAGCGCTCGAGGAGTTGCGAAGTCAGATCGCCGGCCTTCGGCGCGGAGCCACCTCCGTTCTTCCTCATGAGTGGTTCAACCAGAGCACTTATCCACTCTATCACAGAGTCTCTGCGGAAGCGTCCCCGACGCCCGATGCGTAGTTCCATATCTAGTATTAACGGTCGGGTGATGGTACTAGTAATAGTATTCCACGGCAGACGGACAGGATGAGGCTTTAAGCAAATGTTATATTCCTCCTTACTTCCTCTTGCTGTGGTGAATTCGATCGCCTTGGGCCGGCTGGAGTGCGGAAGGTAGCACCATCTACCTGTAACGGCATTAGAAGAAGAAGACCGAAAGCTCCGCCGGGCCGTGACTCCCTTGACTAGGCCGAAG
>CAYOPA010000265.1:6707-7722 GCA_964405625.1 uncultured Bryobacterales bacterium | reverse complement strand
TCGGGCCAGAGGTCGATGACCTCGGCCGGGGAGCCGCCGGCGCGTTGAGCGGCCAAGGGCATGGCGAGTATGAGGAGTGCGGCGAGGGTCTTCATTGGGGAGGCGAGGCCAGGATTCTTTCCGTGGCGGCGACGCGGTCGAGCAGCTCGCGGCGCTGGTCGGGCGAGAGCTTAAGCGGCGCATTCCGATAATACTGCGCCTCTTTGTCCCAGCGCGCGGCCAGCGCCTGGCGGGCGGGCTGGAGATGGACGGGCGCGCCGTCGCGGAGGAAGTAGACGGGGTTGGAGTGGGCCTGGATGTCGGGCTCGCCTTCGAGCTTTTCGGAGCGGACGCGGGCGGCGACCCAGGAGGAGGCGGCGATCTCGACGGAGAAGTCCAAGGGCTCGCCAAGCGGGGAGGCCGCCACGACCTCGCCGTTAACCACGATTTCGAGGTTGTGCAGCGGACGGTGGAACCAGGCCCGCGCTCGGCCCTTGAGAGTTTTGGTCGCGCCGGACCACTCGATCGTGGCGCCGGGCTCGCCGCCCTCGACCTCGAAATCGAGCAGCGGGCCGTTGGTCAAGGTAACCGCGCCGCGCTTCACTCCGGCGGACCAGGCGTCATAGGCCGACTGGCCCGGATCGGCCTTGACCAGGGGGTGAGGCGGCCGACGTTGGCCGGAAAATCGCTGCCGGCCAGACCGGTGACGCGAAAGCCGGCGTTGAGCAGCTCGTACCAGTCGGCGGTATGCAGCACGCCGAATTGGAAGAGCTCCACGAAGTCGAGCTCGCCGTGCGCGAGGTCCATCAGCAGCGAGGAGTTGGGCTGGCTGCCGTAGAAGTGGGCGAAACCGGCGAGGCCGCCGCGCTCGCGGATCTGCCGGAACAGCATTGCCGGCATCGGCCAAGCGTCAAGGGAGTTGGCGTATTCGAGGCCGAGGCTGAGGGGCCGGACCATCTCTTCGCCGCCGAGGCCGAGGACGTGGCCGTAGAAGCGGCTGCGCGACTCGTGTCCGGAGCGGACGGAAAAACCCGGC
>CAYOPA010000265.1:0-6697 GCA_964405625.1 uncultured Bryobacterales bacterium | reverse complement strand
CGCGCGGGCCTCGGCCTGCTTGCCGAAGCCGTACTGCATGGCGGCGTGCTGTTGACGCTGGAGCTCGAGGAAATTGCCGACGGCGAGGTCCTCGGCGCGCAGCCAGTCCAGGAAGAGCGGGTCGTCCTCGGGGGCGCGGACGAGGTGGATATGGTCGTCGGCCGCCAGCCACTTTTGCTGCTCGCCGGGGGCGATGGGCTCCAGATTGAGCTCGATGGCGCGGGACTCGTCGGCGGCGAGGGCGAAGTCGATGGCGGCGGGTTTGTAGAAGAAGCCGTGGTAGGCCTCCAGGCGGTAGGCGTGGCCGCCGGGGATGTCAAACTCGGCTTCGCCTTGAGTGAGGATGAAGTGCGACTGGTCGCGCGCGGTGACTTCCAGGGTCTTGATGGGGCGGTCTTGGCGCCAGATTCGTTCGCGGTAGAAGACGTCCACGCGGAGGGGCAACTGGGCGTCGACGGGGCTGAGGCGGAAGGGGGCGCCGCCCTTGAGCAGGTAGACGCGGGCGGGGACGGTTTGACCGGTGTCGGCGAGCCGGACGACGACGCGGACCTTGGCGGAGTATTGGGGACGCAGGGCGTCTTGAGCCAGCGCCAGGCCGAGGCCTAGTAGGAAGGCGAGCAGGAGAAGGGGACGGCGCATCGGCGGAGGAATTGTAGCGTAGCAAGCGGCGAGGTGGGCAACTCCAGTCGCGCGGCGCAGCCTCGCGTGCACGGCTGGAGCCGTGCGCCACAATTCAGTCTGAGCCATGAGACTCGGTCACGGTAGAGTGAGCGCAGGCATCCGATGGCCGATCAACGCGAACGATGGGTCCCGGCGCTCGGTCGCTGGAATTCGCCCGCCTTCTACGACTGGGTGGTGGGCTTGTTCTCGCTCCACGACCTTCCGGAACGTGTGGCGGAGGCCATGGAGTGCCGTCCGGGGATGGCGACGCTCGACCTGGGTTGCGGTCCCGGCAAGTTGCCCCGCGCGCTCCTGGGTCTTCATCCCCAGATCCGCGCCGCCGGCATCGACCCCGACCGCCGCATGCTCGGCGAGGCCGCTCGCAACAATGCCGGCAACCGAGCGGGCTGGGTACAGGGCCTGGCGCAGGCCTTGCCGTTTCCCGACGCATCGCTCGACCGGGTCAGCGCCACCTTCATGCTGCATCACCTCACCGGCGAGCAGAAACGCGGCGCCCTGGCCGAAGCCTGGCGCGCTCTCAAACCCGGCGGAGAGCTCCACGTCGTGGATTGGACCAAGCCGCGCGGCCTGGTTTGGGTGGGCTTTTTGCTGGTGCGGCTGCTCGATGGGTTTGAGCCGACCGCCGACCACGCCGCCGGACGCCTCTCCGAGCTTGTCCGGCAGGCGGGCTTCGAGCGGTTCCACGTCTTCTCGGAGCGCAATATCGCGGTGGGCAGGGTGCAGCACTTTCGCGCCGAGAAGCCGAGATTGGCCTAACCGTTCCAGCCGATGGTCAACAGCAGCGCGCTATCGGGGCCGGCTTCCACATCATGCGGAGCGTCCTTATCGAGCGCAAGCAAAGCGCCGGCGGGCAGGTCCACGGTCCGGCTTTCCAGCTCCAGCCGCAACGCGCCGCTGACCGTCTGTATCGACGAAGGTCCCTTGGCCTTATGCTTCTCGATACGGTTGCCGGCCTTGAGCACGATCAGGACAACGCGCAAGTCCGGCTCGTGGATCAGCGTCCGCGCGGTGTGACCGTTGCGCGAGTAGGCCTCCTCCGCCCGCATTTCTTTCTCCAGCGCGGCCAGATCGAATATTTGTCCGCCTACAAGCGACTGAGCTTGAGCCATAATACTCCTCCTGTCCCGTCCAGTTGAGCTTAGCAGGCGGGCCGGAAGGCCCTTTCAGCGGCGTCCGGCATAATGGAGGTTTCGTGCGGTTGCTCTTGACGATCCTGCTCGCCGTCGCCCTTCCGGCGCAACCGACCCCGGAAGCCCTCGCGCAAAGGGGAAAGCAGGCGATGGCCGACGGTCGCTTTGGGGAGGCGGCCCGAATCTACGCCGATCTGGTCCAACAGATCCCCGACAACCCCGGTTTGCTGCTAAACCTCGGCATGGCGTTGCACATGGACGGCGACGACGAGCGGGCGATCCCGCCGTTGGAGCAGGCTTTGGCGATTGCGCCCGACATCTTCCCCGCGTTGCTCTTTCTGGGGGCCGGTCATCTGCGCCAGGGACGGCCTCAAAAGGCGCTGGCTCCGCTGGAGCGGGCCGTCCGATTGGAGCCCGCCGAGACCCAGGTCCGTCAGATGCTGGCCGACGCCTACACGCTGCTTGGCCGGTTGCGCGACGCGCTGCCTCATCGCCTGCGCTTGACGGAAGCGGCGCCGCAAGACCCCGACGCCTGGGCGGCGCTGGTCCAGACCTATGAAGCCTTGGCCGACGACGCATTTCAGCAGTTGGAGCGCGAAGCCCCGGAATCAGCCTGGATGCTGCGTCTGGTGGGCGATCTCCGCGTCGCTCAGCAGCAGTATCCCAGCGCCTTTTTTCTCTACCAGGAGGCTTTGAAACGCGATCCGGCGATGCGCGGCCTGCACGCCGGGCTGGCGGAGATCCACGAACAGACGGGGCGGTCCGATTGGGCCGAGATCGAAGCACGACGGGAAGCCGATCTGCCCGATGCCGACTGCGCTCAATCCCGGTTGGAGTGCGCGGTGGCCGCCGGGAAGCTGGAGGAGGCCGCGAAGGCTTCCACGGTTTCGCCGGAGGAGCACTACTGGCGCGCCAAGGCGTCATCCATGCTGGGCGAGCGGGCCTTTGCCAAGCTGACAGCGCTGCCGGACTCGCCCCGCAAGCACGAGCTGCTGGCCGTGACCCTGGCCGAGCAAGGGCGCGCCGCCGAATCCGCCGAGTCCTGGGCCAAGGCGCTTGCGCTCGATCCCGATAACGCTCTCTACGCCGAAGAGCTCGCCGCCCGGCTCTACTTCGCTAAAGATTTCAAGCAAGCGCTGCCGCGGCTGAAGGCGCTGGCTGCAAAACATCCGGACGAGGCGCACTGGAGCTTCCTGCTGGGCGATCTACATCTGCAACAGCAGGATGTGGAGGCGGCGATCCCGCTGCTGGCGAAGGCGACGGCCCAGGCCCCGGACCTGCTGCCGGCGCACCACGCGCTCGGCCGCGCCTACATGCAGGTCGGACAACCGGAGCGGGCGGTTCCGCACCTGGAGGCGGCGCTGTCGATCGACGCCGACGGGAGCCTGCACTATCAGCTCGCCCAAGCTCTGATTCGGACAAACCGGCGCGACGAAGCGGCCGCGCCGTTGGCACGCTACCGCGAGCTGCAACAGAGCCAGGCAGCCCGGATCGAGGCCGCCCGCGAGATGGAGATCACGGCTCCCGCACCGTGACCACCCGGCCCGGCTGCAAATCCTTCAGCGATTGCTCGGTCCCGCTGGGCCACAAGATCACGGCCTCTTCCACGCGCTCCATATCGCCCAGCCCAAAATGGACGGGAACCAAGCTGGACGAGGCGTAGCCGGCGCTGCTGGTGCGGCAGTTGACCTGCTCGCCGATCCGGATGCAGGCCCCGACCCCGTCGCGGTTGGAGGCCGAGCCCTCCAGCTCAAAGGCGATCCACGAAGCGCCCGCCGTCGGGGAGACGTTTCGCCACAGCCGGGCGGGAGCGCCGAGGGCGGAGATCACGAAGTCAACACGCCCGTCGCCATCAAAATCCGCGAATCCCGAGCCGCGGTGGGCGCGTTTGCCCGGCAGTGCGACGGCTTCGGCGAACTTGCCCTCGCGGTTGCGCAAAACCAGGCTCTCTTGCAGATACTCGTAGGGCTCAAACTGCTCGACAACGTCGTTGACATGCGAGTTGGCGGTGAAGAGGTCCTTCCAGCCGTCGTTATCGAAGTCCACGAACCCGACGCCCCAGCCAGCCAGCCGCGAAACGGCCCCGGCGACGCCGCTGGGGTAGGTGACGTCCTCAAAAAGCCCGTCTCCGAGGTTGCGAAACAACGGGTAGGTCTCGCCGGCCAGCGCCGTGACGATCAGATCAGCGTGGCCGTCATTGTCGTAGTCGCGAGCGTCGGCGCCCATGCTGGCCACCGGTTTGCCGTGCCCGGGAAGCGCCACGCCGGCCAGCAGCGCTTCCTCTGAAAACTTGCCCCCGCCCAGATTTCGAAATAGGAAATTTGGCAGGTTGTCATTGGTCACGAACGCGTCCTGCCGGCCATCGGCGTCAAAGTCCAGGAATGCGACGCTCATGCCGCGTCCGGCGTGGGCGGCAAGGCCGCCGGCATCGCTGATGTCCTCAAACGTCCCGTCCCCGCGGTTGCGGTACAGGCGGTTGGCGATCGGCTTGAGGTACTTGGGATGACAGTAGACGCGCAGATCACGGTCGCGATCCCCGCAGTAGCGATTGAATTCGACGGTCCAGTCGGCGTAATTGACCACGAATAGGTCCAACAGCCCGTCGCCGTCAAAATCGAACCAACCGGCTGCAACCGACCAGCGGTCGCTGGCAATTCCCGCCGTCGCGGTGACGTCCTCGAAGGTCCCATCGCCGCGATTTCGAAACAATTGGTTGGCCTGGACCCCGGCTACAAACAGGTCCATGTGGCCGTCGTTGTCGAAATCCGCCGCGGCCGCCCCCTGCGAGTAGCCGCGCCCGGCTACACCCGCCTCAGCCGTAACATCGGTAAATTTCCAGCCGCCGTCGTTGCGATAGAGCCGGTTCCAGTCGGCGGGGCCGGCCTTGCGCAGCGACGGGATCTCGGCGCCGTTGGTGAAGTAGATGTCCGGACGGCCGTCGCCGTTGTAGTCAAGAACCGCCAAGCCGCCGGCCATTGTCTCGATCATGCGCTTCTGGTCGGTTGGATGATGGTTGACCACGAAATCCACGCCCGCCGAGGCGGCAACGTCTTCGAACGCAAGGGGCTGAGCGACCAGACGCTCCTGAGGAAGCGCTGCCGCGGCGAGCGCGACAACAGCGAACGCCGCGGATGATCGGGCCGGTCTCACTACAGAACAGCTTACCTTCCGCCTACCAGCCGTTGCGCCCGCAGTCCCGATTTGATGCCGGGCGAGCTGGAGCATTGGGAGCATGACCGCCCCCGAATTGTTTCAACTTCCGCCGGCATGAAACGAAAAATGCGCTCGCTTAGAGGCGAGACAAATTTGACTTCGGATCACGGTGTTGACAACATGGGAGTCCAGGAACGAGACGACGACCCCCGGCGGCGCCCGATCTTCGCACGATTTCACGCGACTTCACGTCGAGTCTCCACTGCGCCGAGCGTCGCTCCTAGCGTCCCACTAAGTGTGGGGCGGGCGGGGTTGTTCGTCGAGTTCCACTCAGAGAGGTGGTAAATACTATGGTCTCGGTTAGATCAACGAATTTAATTCGAGCGCTACTAGCCTTCGGGCTGGTGTGCTTCTCCGCGCCGGCCGCGAAAGCCCAAGTGCTTTACGGTTCGGTGGTTGGAACGGTCCAAGACAGCTCCGGCGGCGTCGTCCCAGGCGCTACTGTCACGATTACGAACCGCGGCACCTCGCAGGTGCGGACCGCCAGCACGAACGAGTCGGGCGGATACACGTTCTCCAACGTGTTGCCCGGATCGTACGATTTGTCAGTGCAGTCCGACGGCTTCAACGCTTATCTCGAAGAAGGGGTCGAGGTCAGCGTCAACCGCGTGCGGCGCAACAACGTCACACTCTCGATCGGCTCGGTGACCGAACAGGTGACCGTGGCGGCGTCCACTCTGGCGCTGCAGACCGAGAAGACGGACGTCAACGCGGAGCTCACTTCCAAGGAAGTGGTCAACATGCCGCTGCCGAACTATCGCAACTACCAAAGCCTGATGAACCTGGTGCCGGGCGCAACCCCGGGCCGGTTTCAGAACTCGGTGGGCAGCTCGCCTGGACGCTCGCTGAGCGTGAACGTCAACGGCGTGAACCGCAACAACAATGTCACCCGCGTGGACGGAGCGGCCTCGGTCTTCATCTGGCTGCCGCACCACGCGCAGTACATTGCGCCGGTGGAGACGGTGGAGTCGGTCAACATCTCCACCAACAACTTCGACGCCGAGCAGGGGATGGCCGGTGGCGCGGCGACGACCGTGACGACCAAGTCCGGAACGAATGAGCTGCACGGTTCCGCATTCGGCTTCCATGACAACCAACGGCTACGCGCCCGGAACTTCTTCAGCTCCGGCAAGCCGGTTTCGGCCCGTAACATCACCGGGTTCACTGTCGGCGGTCCGATCATCAAGAACAAGCTGTTCTACTTCGGCGGTTGGGAAGGCTACCGCGAGCGTCTGGGCTTCGAGCGCCTCAACGAAACGGTCGCCACGGCGGCGCAGCGCGCGGGCGACTTCAGCGCCTTGCCTACGACGATCTTCGACCCGATGACCGGCAATCCCAACGGCAGCGGACGCACCGCTTTCGCCAACAACACCATCCCGATGACCCGCCAAAGCGGCATCATCCGGCAGATGCAGGACTTGGTTCCGATGCCCAACCGCCCGGGTAACATCGCCAACTTCGCCGCCGCGGGCACGCAGGCGTTGGATCGCGACAACTTCGATTCCAAGATCAACTGGAACGTCAACGACAACCTGGCGGTGTGGGGCCGCTACAGCGCCATGAACGCGACGTTCGCCTGCGACGCGGCGTTGGGAGCGGCCCAGGGCGTCGGCCTTTGCAACGGCGCCGCCGGTCGCAACGCCACGCTTGACCAGACTTCGGCGATCGGCTTC
>CAYOPA010000264.1:0-7725 GCA_964405625.1 uncultured Bryobacterales bacterium | reverse complement strand
CCGTCGGGCGAGGCGTAGACCTGGCCGCCCGTCGTCCCGAAGTAGACGCCGCAGTCGTCCAGCCGGTCCACCGCCATCGCGTCGCGCAGCACGTTCACGTAGCAGTCCTGCTGCGGCAGGCCGTTTGTGAGCGCTTCCCACTCCTCGCCGCCCGAGCGGCTGCGGTAGACGCGCAGCTTGCCGTCGGGCGGAAAGTGCTCCGAGTCGCTCTTGATCGGCACCACGTAGATCGTCTCCGGCTCGTGCGCGTGCACGTCGATGGGGAAGCCGAAGTCGGTCGGCAGGTTGCCGCTGACCTCGCGCCAGCTCTCGCCCGCGTCGTCGCTGCGCATGATGTCCCAGTGTTTTTGCATGAATAGGACGCTGGGCCGCGACGGGTGCATGGCGATGCGGTGGACGCAGTGACCGACCTCGGCCTCGGGGTTGGGGATGCCCTCGGATTTCAGCCCGCGGTTGATCGGCTTCCAGGTGGCGCCGCCGTCGTCAGTGCGAAAAGCCCCGGCCGCCGAGATGGCGATGAAGATGCGGTTTGGGTCGCTGGGGTCGATCACGATGGTATGCAGGCACAGGCCGCCGGCGCCCGGCTGCCAGTGCGGGCCGGAGCCGTGGCCGCGCAGCCCGGCGAGCTCGCTCCAGCTTGTGCCGCCGTCGGTCGAGCGGAAGATCGCCGCATCCTCCGCGCCCGCGTACACCAGCTCCGGGTCGGTCAACGACGGCTCCAGGTGCCAGACGCGCTTGAATTCCCACGGGTGCGGCGTGCCGTCGTACCACTGATGCGTGCCCGGCACCCCGTCGTACGCAAACTCGTTGCCGACGGCCTCCCAAGTTTGGCCGCCGTCGTCGGAGCGCTGGATCAACTGCCCGAACCAGCCGCTCGACTGCGACGCGTAGATCCGGTCCGGGTTTAGCGGCGAGCCCTTGACGTGGTAGACCTCCCAGCCGCTGAAGTGGGGGCCGCTCACCTCCCAGCGTTGACGCTTGGCGTCCGAGGTAAGAACAAAGGCGCCCTTGCGCGTACCGACCAGGGCTCTGACAGCAATTCCATTCGGCATGAAGACAACTCCTCCATTGCTTTGACGATCGAGATAGCAGCGAATCGACAGCCCAAGTATAGAAGTTTCCGTTCGTGGCGCAGGCGGCTACGCCTGCCGCATCGACCCCCAGGTCGATGCCATCGCCTTACGCTGGGAAAGTCGGACGAAATGACGGAATCTGAGGAAGACGACGGCAAGTTGGACGCCCCGGCCCGGCCCGTCTGCTAAGCTTGCTTCGCAACTTTTTAGGAGCAAGCTGACCATGCGCCACGCCATCTTCGCCCTGTTGATCGTCGGATTCGGATGCGGTCCCAAGGGGGTCGTCACCGGCGAGCTCCGTCAGTGGACGCCGCTCACGATCAGCTTTGAGGGCCCGGAAACAGCCGAGGACGCCTCGCCGAATCCCTTCTTGGACTACCGCCTCAGCGTCGCCTTCACGCACGCCGACGCCGAAGATAGTTTGGTCGTACAAGGCTATTTCGCTGCCGATGGCGATGCGGCGGAGACCTCCGCCAACTCCGGCAAGGTCTGGCAGGTGCGGTTTACGCCGCCATCGCCCGGCGAGTGGAAGTACGCGGCGTCGTTCCGCACCGGCGAGCGGGTAGCGCTGAGCGACGATGTACAAGCCGGGGAGCCGACAGCTTTTGACGGCGCATCCGGTTCAGTCACTGTCGCCGCGGCCGACCAGGACGCGCCGGGCTTCCACGGCAAGGGCCTGCTGCGCGCCATCGGCGGGCGCTACTTGCAGTTCTCCGACGGCGGCTACTTCCTCAAGGGCGGCGCCGACAGTCCCGAGAATTTCCTTGGCTACTACGAGTTCGACGACACCTTCGACAGCGGCAAGCACGACAATGTCGACACCGACGTGGACGACTTCATCCACCGCTACGACCCGCACGCCGGCGACTGGAAAACCGGCGACCCGACCTGGCAGGACGGCAAAGGCAAGAACATCATCGGCGCGCTGAACTATCTCGCTGGTCAGGGGATGAACAGCGTCTACTTCCTCACCTACAACATCGACGGCGGCGACGGCAAGGACACCTGGATGTGGACCGACCCGGACGAGCGCGAGCGTTTTGACGTCTCCAAGCTCGCCCAGTGGGAGATCGTCTTCTCCCACATGGACCGCCTCGGCTTGATGCTGCACGTCATCACGCACGAGACCGAGAACGACGAAGAGCTCGGCGGCGGCGGTGGCTTGAACGACATCCGCAAGCTCTACTTTCGCGAGCTGGCGGCGCGTTTCGGGCACCACCTGGCCATCATGTGGAACCTGGGCGAAGAGAACGACATGAGCGACGAGGAGCGCATCGAGAACGCAACCTACATCCGCTCCATCGACCCCTACGCCCATCCCATCACCGTCCACACCCACAACCGCAAGGCGCTGACCTTCTACGACGGCTTGCTCGGCAAGGAGCCGTTCGACGCCACCTCCATCCAGGGCGAGCTGGACGCCGCCAACGAGGAGACCATTGAGCTGGTGCGCCGTTCCGCCGAAGCCGGGCGCCCCTGGGCGATCTTCCACGACGAGCAGACCCCGGCTTCCACCGGCGTGATGCCCGACGCCGACGACCCCGACCACGACGGGCCGCGCAAGGGGCACCTGTGGGGCAACCTGATGGGCGGGGGCTCCGGCGTGGAGTGGTATTTCGGCTACAAGTACGACCACATGGACCTCAACGCCGAGGACTGGCGCTCGCGGGCGAATATGTGGAAGCAGACCAAGCATGCGCTGGACTTCTTCCACCAGCACCTGCCGTTCTGGGAGATGAGCGCCGACAACGGGCTCGCCTCGGCCAAGGAGTCCTACACCTTGGCCAAGCCGGGTGAGATCTACGCGGTCTATCTGCGAGAGGGCGGATCGAGCGAGCTGAATCTGGCCGAAGGGACCTTCAGCGTGGGCTGGTACGACCCGCGCAACGGCGGGGCGTTGCAGGTGGGAACCGTGGAGAACGTCGAGGGCCCCGGCGCGAAGTCGCTCGGCGAGCCGCCGGCGGAGCAGGGCAAGGACTGGGCGGTGCTGGTGAAGAAGAGGTAGAGGCGTCGGGAGGCCGGACAAGAATGTCCGGCCCTACTGATTACTCGCGCATGCCCTCTGGTCCTCCATCCGCCGTACGCCGCGCCGCCGCCATGACGGCGCTGGTCGCGGCCGGGGAAGCGGTCTTCTTCCTGCCCTTCGTCGTCGCCCGAGTCTTTCGGCCCACTCTGTTGGACGTTTTCGGGCTCACGAATCTGGAGCTCGGAACCGCCTTTTCGGTCTACGGCGTGGTCGCGATGGCCTCGTACTTCCTTGGCGGTCCGTTGGCCGACTATTTCTCCGCCCGTAAGCTGATGGCCGCCGCCCTGGTCGCCACCTCCCTCGGCGGGGTTGTGTTCGCCGCCATCCCAGAAATTCCCGCGCTGCTGGCGCTGTACGCTTTCTGGGGCGCGACGACCATCCTGCTGTTCTGGGCGGCGCTGATCCGGGCCACGCGCGAGTGGGGCGGCCGGGACGCCCAAGGCCGCGCCTACGGCATTCTCGACGGCGGGCGCGGCTTGTTCGCGGCGTTGCTGGCTTCAGTCAGCGTGGGGGTCTTCGCCGCCCTGCTGCCGGCGGATGTAGCCTCGGCCACTCTGGCCCAAAGCTCGTCCGCTCTGAGCCGCATCATCTGGATCTACACCGGCTTGACGCTGGCCTCGGCGGTTTTGGTCTGGTTCGCCGTGCCCGAAACCGAGGCCGCCGAACGGCAACAACGGCTCACGCTTCACAGTGTGCAGCGGGCGCTGAGCCTGCCGGCCGTTCGGTGGCACGCCGTCATTCTGCTTTGCGGCTACGTCGGCTACAAATCCACCGACCTGTTCTCGCTCTACGCCCGCGACGTCTATGGCTACGACGACGTGGCGGCGGCTCAGGTTGGGACGCTGTCGTTTTGGATGCGCCCCGCCGCCGCGGTCGCCGCCGGGTTTTTGGGCGACCGCATCGGCGCGTCCAAAGTGATCACCGGCGCCTTCGCGCTGCTGATCGCCGGTTGCGGGGCGATCGCGCTAAGCGTCCTGCCGCCGGGCGACCATTGGCTGCTCGTGGTGACGGTCAGCGCCGCCAGCGCCGCCGTTTACGCCGTGCGCGGCCTCTACTTCGCCCTGTTCGGCGAGGCCAGGGTGCCGCTCGCCTGGACCGGCGGGGCGACGGGGCTGGTGTCGGTGATCGGCTACACGCCGGACATCTTCATGGGGCCGCTGACCGGCTATTTGCTCGACGGCTGGCCCGGCGAGACGGGCCACCAACTGGTGTTTGGGGCGGTCGGCGCCTTCGCGGCCGCCGGGTTGCTGGCGACACTGGCGTTTCAGGGCTCTACGCGTAGGGCTCCCAGTATTTCGGGTTGAGCTCGTAGCCGATGCCGGGGCGGTCCAGCACGCGCAGCATGCCGTTCTCGATCGGCTCGTGCGGCAGCACGCATTCGCTGCGCCAGGGAACCTCTCCGTAGGCGAATTCCAGGATCTGGAAATTCGGCAACGTGGCGCAGACGTGGGCCGCCGCCATGTTGCCCACCGGCGAGGCCGGCCCGTGCGGGGAGCAGGCCATGCCGGCCGCCTGGGCCATGGCGGCGATCTTTTTGAGCTCCAACATGCCGCCGCAGAACTTCATGTCCGGCATCACGATGTCCACGGCGTCCCCGGCGATGTAGGGCAGGAAGTCGTCCACGCCGAACAGCGATTCGCCGCCGGCCGTCGGCATCTTGGCGGCGGCTTTGACGGCGGCCAGGTTTTCAATGCCCGGCGTCGCCTCCTCGAACCAGAAGAGGTTGTAGGGCTCCAGCCGCTGGGCCGCGTCGATCGCCTGGGCGCGGTCGAACTTGCTGTGGCCGTCGACGAGCAGGTCGCGGTCGGGACCGATTGTCTCCCGCACGGCGACGATGCAGTCGATGCCGAACTGGGTGTCGCGGGCGAAACGCTCGCGGTCGGGGTCGTTCTTGGTCAGGTGGTCGAAGGAGGCCATCTTGAAGGCGTCAAAGCCAAACTCCAGGCCTCGATTGGCCATTCGGGAAAAGCCCTCCGGAGTCCGGTCGGCGCCGCGCGTGGACCGGTTGATGTTGCCGTAGTTGCGGACTTGGTCGCGCAACCGGCCGCCGAAAAGCTCCGAGCAGGGCAGCCCGAGCGCTTTGCCCTGAAGGTCCCACAGGCACTGCTCGATGCCGGCCTGCGCGCTGACCGCCGGGCGGTGCGTGCGGCTGGCGAGGCCGCCTTGTGCCTGGATGACGGGCAGCGCCGCTTCGCGCAGGCGCTCCACTTCAAAAATCGTGCGGCCGCGCATGGGCTCGAACATCTTGCGGGCAAGCTCCAGACAGAGCTTGGGCTCGGCGGCGGCGTGTGTGGCGTCGCCCAGGCCGGTGAGGCCGTTGTCGGTCTCGACCTGAAAAATCAGCCAGGCGCGCGGGCCGACCATGGCGCGAAAGAAGCGCAGCTCGGCGATGCGGGCCGAGCGCGCCGATTGAGCGGCCAAAGGGATAGCGGCGGCGGCGCCCGCGACCGTGCGGAGCCATTGTCGACGATGCATAGCCTGCTGAGGATACCACCGTCGGCAGGGCCGCCACCGAGCTTCAGATACGGTCCTGGCGGACGTGGTAGCTGACCTTGGCGCCGGTCTGCATGCTGCGGCCCATGTAGACGAACAGAGCGATCCAGACGCCCTGCAGGAAGACGATCGCCTCGGGCCGCCACAGCGCCCGCAACCCCGCCCCCAGGTCCGCCCGGACCGGGCTGTGGCCCAACACAAACGGCGCCGCCAGCACCGCCAGCGTGCCGATGGCGGCCATCCACTGGTAGGCGCTGATCTCCTGATCGCCGCGGTAGTCGGCCCGGAAGGTCTCGGAATAGGTGCGCCAAATCTGCGCCGTGGCCAGCGCCAGCGGAATGACGATGTGGTAGTAGCCGCCAAAAAACAGCGCCATCGCGGCGACGGCCGTCGCGCCGTGCAACGTGGCCGTCATCGCCTGGACCGGCACGACCGGCACTCCTTCGAGGTTCGAGGCGAAGGCGATTTTCTTGGTTTTTCCGTGGAAGACGAAGCTGTAGCGCTCGGAAAAAGCCCGCACCCAGCCGCGCGCCTCCTTGACGGGCTTGCCGTAGCAGCAGCCGAAGCTGATGCAGGCCAGCCGTCCCAAACCCTCGCCCAGCACGTAGGCGATCGCCATGGCCGCCAGCGACGGCGCCAGCGGGATGGAGAAGCCGACGACGGGACCCAGGTAGCGGTCCAGGCCGATCAACAGCAGCGGCGTTGCGAACAGGCCCACGAAGGACGCTCCGCCGATAGTGAAGCCGTAGCGCTTGCCTTCCACCGCCCAGGCGATGAGCTGCGAGGCCGGCGCACAGATCAACAGCAGCAGGCCCACGGCCAGCAGCCCGACGGTCAGCGGCACGCCGACCGAGCCGACCAGGATCAGGAACACAGCCGTCGAGACAGCATAGGCCGTAGCCGAGAAGAAGCCGTAGAACGTGAAGTTGATCCCGGCGCCGGCCAGCGGCGAGCGGCGGTCGGGCGTGGAGGCCAGGAACTGCCAACGCTCGCCGGGCAGAGTCCGAAAAGCCCAGATGTAGAGGAGGGTCAGGCCGACGGCGAAGGCGGCCAGGAAGAGGGTTTCCGTCATGCTGGGCGGCTCCCCGGATAGATTGTTTGCGTCGGCCTGGGGGCCGACGCGGCAGGCGTGAGCGCCTGCGCCACGGCTGTTGCCAGCAGGGAGCGGACTGCTACGTCGGTCTCGACCAGCGGTTGCCCGAAGGCTTCGGTAAAGCGGCTGCGGGCGCCGGCAAAGCGCAGGTTGCGCACCAGGTCGTCGGCGAACCGGATGCGACCGGGCTGGAACAGGACGATATCGGTGCTGCTGCCCGGCCGATAGAAGCTCTTGGGGGCGCCACGCCGCACAAACATTCCCGGCTCGATCGATTGCGGCGCTTCGTAGCGCTCGTCGCTGTAGCACTGCACGATCTCGCCGATCATCAGCGCCACGATCTCAATCATGGCGACCAAGCCGACGCCGGTTCCGCCCTCCACATCCGTGTCGATAACGGTGACGAAACGTTTGTTCTTGGAGTAGGGCGTGACGATCTCGACCACCGCGCCGGGGTTGCAGGAATGATAGCCGCCGGCGACCTCGTAGGCGTCGACCACTCGGCCCGCCACGGGGGTGTGGTTGTAATGATACTTGTCCGGTGTCAGGCGAAAGACCGCGAATTCGCCGCCGTCGAAGGCCTCCAGCCAGCGCCGCTTGTCGGCGCCCAGCAGTTCCTCGAAGTCAAAGAACTTGCCCTTGGCAAACAGGCCGGAGGCGGCGTGGAAGGAGCCGATCACCACCCGCGCGTCCGCCGGCGACACCACGGCGCGCGGGTCGTCCGGCTCCGGGCGGCAGTTCCAGTAGCGGATCCGGCGCTCGAAGATCTTGCGCGGGGTGGAGAAACTCTCCGGCGGATCGACGCATTCGGTCAGGTCGACGCCGGTGCGCTCCAGAAAGCGCTTGTTGCCCAGCAGGCCGGCGGTCAGCGGCAAGTCGAAGTTGGCCAAGCTCAGCAGCTTGGACATGCGCTTGCCCGTGAGCGCGCGAAACACCGCCGGGGCGTTTTCCCTGGTGCTGGAATAAAGAAAATTGACGATGCGGTCGCCAAAAAGCGTCTCCGTGAGAGCCGTCGCGCCGTCGCGGCTGACGACCTGGTG
>CAYOPA010000263.1:6797-7727 GCA_964405625.1 uncultured Bryobacterales bacterium | reverse complement strand
CTGGTGACCGAGGTGACGAGCAACGAAGGCGGCTTCTACAGCGCGCCCTTGTTGCCGCCCGGCGACTACCGCATTGAGTGCGAAACCCCTGGCTTTGCCCCGCAGGAGCGGCCCCGTCTGCGCCTGGATGTCGACCAGACCGCCCGCATCGACTTCCAGTTGAATCTCGGCACCGTGACTGAAGTCATCGAGGTCTCCGCTGCAGCCGCTCTGATCCAGTCAGAGACTACGGAGATGGGGCAGGTGATCGACAACAAGCGCATCGTCGAGATGCCGTTGAACCTCCGCAACTACCTGCAATTAGGCCAGTTTACCGTCGGCGTGCTGCCCGCCATGTCCGTCAACCGCGGCAGCCGACAGGGCCTGGAGGGCGGTTTTCAGGCGATTGGGCTGAACCCGATGCAGAACAACGTGCTCGTCGACGGCATGGACAACTCCAGCCGCGGCGCCGGCGGCGGCCTGAGCATGGAGAACCAGGCTGTGCGGCCTTCGGTGGACGCCGTCAACGAGTTTAAGGTCGTCACCAACAACACCTCCGCCGAGTACGGTTACCGCGCGGCTGCAAAGGTGATCGTCTCCACCAAGTCCGGAACCAATCAGTTCCACGGTTCGGCTTACGAATTTCTGCGCAACGACGTGCTCGACGGCACAAACTTCTTTGCCAACCGGGTGGGCCAGTCCACGCCCGCGTATCGGCAGAATCAGTTTGGCGGCACCATCGGCGGCCCGATCATCAAGAACAAGACCTTCTTCTTCGCCAGCTATGAAGGCACGCGCATCCGCCTGGGCCGGACCTACATCTCCAGCGTGCCCAGCCGGGATGTGCTCGGCGGCGATTTTTCCAATCAGCCGGCCGTCCGACGCAATGTGTTCGACCCGCTCACGCTGAGCGGCGGCGTGCGCCAGCAGTTCCCGAATAACGTCATCCCG
>CAYOPA010000263.1:0-6787 GCA_964405625.1 uncultured Bryobacterales bacterium | reverse complement strand
GGTCGCCAAGCGGGTCGCCGATCTCTATCCCGCGCCGAACATCGCAGGCAGGGAGCACCTGCCCAACAACTTCTTCCTGGGCCCGTCGGACGAGAATGACACCGATCAACAGGACTACCGCGTCGACCACAACATTACGTCGGCGCACCGCTTCTTTGCGAGGGCCTCATTGCGCGACCAGTTTCGCCTGGAGCCGGGAGTGCTGCCGCAGCCCGCCGACGGCGCCTCCGGGCAGAGCCGCGACATCCTCGGCCGCAGCGTGGCGACCAATCTTTCGTCGATGATCAAGCCCACCGTGCACAACGAGTTTCGCTTCGGCTTCAGCCGGTTGAACTCGATATTCGATCACCTCGTCCAAGAGCCGCTCAACGCCTCCTTCGGTATTCAAGGCGCGCCGGGAGACACCTTCAACGACGGGCTCGACCACGGATACAGCCGCTTCGCCATCGCCGGCTTCACCCAGCTTGGGCCGCGGCAGAATTGGCCGAACACGGGACTGCTGGACACCTTTCTGGTGGGTGACACGATGATCTGGCAGCGCGGCAAGCACGGCATTCGCTTCGGCGGAGAGATGCGGCGCGTGAACCAGTTCCGCCAAGCGGAGCGGTTCCGGCGCGGCTTCTTCAACATGAACGGAGTCTACTCGGTCGAGCAGCCCGACAGCGGCCCCAGCCGCGCGAACACGGGCAACGGCATGGCCGACATGTTGCTCGGTTGGGCCAGCAACGGCACGTTCGGCAATGCTCAGGGCGAGAATGTAATCGAGCGTTACTACGGCGGCTTTATTCAAGACGACTGGAAGGTAAATCAGAAGCTGACCATCAACATCGGCCTGCGCTGGGAGTTCTTCCAGGAGCCCACCTACCCCAACCCCGACCAGCAGACCTCGGCCCGCTGGCTGACTGAGCTCAACGGCGTGACCAACGTCGCCGATGAGCGCATCGTGTTCCCCACGGACTCGCGCGACTGCGGCTGCATCCAGGACTTTAACAACTTTGCGCCGCGGATCGGCATCGCTTACAAGCTAACCGACAAGACCGTCATCCGCACCGGCGGCGGCATCTACTACGGCGGCTCCGAGGCCTTGGGCGAGCTTCGCGGCCGCTTCTTCACGGGCCCGCCGCGCGCCATCGAGATCGGCTTGCCGCAAACTCGGCAAACATCCAATCTGCTCGTCCGGCAAGGCTTTCCGGAGTTTCGCGTGACGGACGAGGTGCCGGCCAGCGGCGTGGATGTAAAGACAACCTCGGACAGGATGTCGACCATGTATTCCGGCCAGTGGTTCTTCGACATTCAGCACCAGTTGCCGTTCGACACTCTGCTTACAGTCGCCTATATGGGCCAGTCGGCGTCCCATCTGTCGTTCGAGCGCAATTTGAACCAGCCGTTTACGCCGCATCCGACGATTCTGTGGCAGAATCGCCGCATTCGCCCGCGCTTCAACAACGTCCGCAACTCGGATCCGAATTTCAACTCCAATTACAACGCTCTGACGCTGAAGGCCGAGAAGCGCTACACGCAGGGGCTGACGCTGCTGAGCTCGTTCACGTGGTCCCACAATCTGGACGCGGTGCAGGAGCGCTGGACGGCCCAGGGCTCCGGCATGGCGACGCCGCACAATGTCAGCCTCGAGTACGGCAATTCCGATCTGGATCGGCGGCTGGCGTATAACCTGAGCTGGTTCTATGAGATCCCGCTTGGCAAGGGCAAGTCGCGGATGCAGTCGGGGCCGCTGTCGTGGTTCCTGGGTAACTGGCAGGTCGGCGGAATCCTGGCGTTGCAGACGGGCATGTGGTCCGATCACAGCTTCAACGTCGACAACCAGAACCTGGGCGGGCGCGTTCGCGGCGACTGGGTGTCGAACCCAAATCTTTCCCGCGACGACCGCACCATCGACCGCTGGTTTAACACCGGCTTCTTGACCGCCAGCGCGCCGGGCGTGATCTCCAACGCGGGCCGGAACACGATCCTGCTGCCGCGTCGGACCAACTACGACTTCATCCTGGCCAAGCAGATCATGATGCCTTGGGAGGGGCATCGGGTGCAGTTCCGGTTTGAGTCGTTTAACTTCACGAACACTCCGCAGTTCGGCGCTCCCAATACGGCTGTCGGGAGCCCGGCGGCCGGTCAGATCACGACGGCGGATGAGCCGCGGAGGATTCAGTTTGCGTTGAAGTATCTTTTCTGAAACGCGGAGCTGGTTCGTCCGAGGGGTGATTACGATCAGAAGGTGCGCGTCCCGGCGGCCTTTGTGCGCACGTGGTACACGGAGGTCTGAGCCGTCATGTACAGTCCGCGAAAGCCTCGGCCGAAGCAGCAGTTGGACGGCCGCTCCGGCGTCACGATCGTTCCCAGGTGGCGGCCCTTGGGGTCGAACACCCAGACGCCTTCGGGGCCGGTGCAGTAAACGTTGCCGCCTTCGTCCGTCTTCAGACCGTCCGGGTTGCCTTCTTCCTCGGAGGCCAGCGACGCGAGGATGCGCCCTTTACCCAACGTGCCGTCGTCCTTGATGTCGAAGGCGCGGATGTTGCGCTGCCCGCTATCGGCCACGTAGAGAATGTTCTGCTTGGGGTCCAGCGCCACGCCGTTGGCGCGGTCGCACTCCTCGGTCAGCCTCTCGATCTCGTAGCTGTCGCGGTAGATCTGCGTGCGCCGAATGCGGTAGACGGCCGGGACGTTGGTGCGCTCGGCGGCATCAGGGACGTTCGCGCGCGGCATGTCAGAAAAATAGATGTCGCCGCTGATGTTGTAGACGAGGTCGTTGGGCGAGCTGAGCCGCTTGCCGCCGAAACTGTCGGCGAGCACGGTGATGGAACCGTCCTTTTCGGTACGGGTGACGCGGCCGGGCCCGGTTTCGCACGCCAACAGGCGGCCCTGATGGTCAAACGTCAAGCCGTTGGCTCGATCGGACTTTTCGCGAAACACGCTCATCATCCCGCCGGAAGGCTCGCTCTCCCACGGCCGGACCGTGTATTGGTGGATCTTCTCGCTGCGCAGGTCGCTGAACAGCAGGAAACCAATCCTGCTGTAGACCGGCCCCTCGGTGAACCCGAAGCCGTCGGCCACCTTGGTCACCTCGGCGCCGCGATCAATCAGATCGAAGAAATCGGCATGGAGGGCGTAGATTCCGGCAGGACGCATAGTTTTCCTAGTGGCAACGGGCATTGCCGTCCGTCAAGCTTCCGTACGAGGTTACGATCCCATCCCCCGCGCAAAGTACGACTTCTCCGGCCCGCCGTAGCGAACGTCGAGCATCGGCGTCTCCAACCGCTTCCGGCCCTGATACCAGGACTCCATCAGGTACGACAGCGCGCCGGAGACCAGCAGCGTCCGCTCGACCGGGTAGTCGTTGATCCCGTCGTTAAAGCAGCGTGCGATCGTATCCACCAGCGGGCTGAAGTTATTGGAGTTCTCGATCGGGATGTAGCACAGCGTTGACATGGGCTCGGCCTGACCCGCTATCTTGACGGCCGCCAAGTACTCGGAGACCTTGCCGCCCAACGCCAGCGACGCTGCGCGGAAGCCGTCGTTGTACTCCACCAGACAGGCGACCGGGCGTGCGGCCAACTTCTCCACCGGCCCCGGCGTGATTTTTTGCCCGCGTGATAGCGCCGCATCGAGCAGCTCGCGGCTCCACAAGCCCTGCTTGGCGGCTTCCCAGACGGCGTCGCCTTCCACGAGCTGTACGGATTTCACGCCCGTTTCGCCGCCCTCGCGCCGCTCGGCAAGAGACTGCATGGTTTCGAGGATGTGATACAGGCCGCCGTCGCCGATCCAGCCGCCGCCCACGGCCAGCAAGCCGTCAAGCTGGGTGTCGAGCGGGAAGTCGAGCTCAGGGCGCCGAAACGTGACTGGCACGGACGATCCAGCCGTCATCGGGAAGCCAAGCTCTTTCGACCAGTCGACCATCTGCTTGGCCTGCGCCCAGTCATACGAGAGGTGCTTGTCGTTGAAGAACGGGACGGCGCGCCTGGACTTCTTGAAAACGTCCACCACCTCGCTCATAAAGCGGTGGCGCGGGTAAAGATGCTGATTCTTGACGTTGGTGGGGTAGTCGCCGTGCTCGGCGATCTGCAAGACGGCGTCAACGGCGAGCTTCTTGCCGCCCAGCGTGAGCGCGTCGCGAATCGAGGAGTACTTCTTGAAACCCCAGACCTTCGACAGCCGCGTGCTGATGTCGGCGGAATGTTCCTGCTCAACGTACAGGGAGACAATTTCGCAGGGGCTGTCGTGGTACTTGTCGCCGATCCAGTAGCCTTCCAGGAAGCGCGTGATGAAATTATCGCTGTGGGAGCGAACGTGGTACGTGGTCGAAAGCGCCGCGACGCGTTTGCGTCCGGACTGGCCGGCGGCCGGGCGCGGGCCGGGCAGGAAAAGGGCGGCCGCACTGGTGGCGGAGGCTGCGACGAAATCTCGGCGTGTCATCAGGTGGCGGCTTCCCCTGCTAAGAATCGATTATTGTAGCGCCTTTGCCGCCTGCTGCTCGCAGAGTTTCCGAGTCACGCGGTGCCGGTGAGCGAACATTTGCATCAAACCCGGTTTGGCGGTCCAGCCGAAGAGCGCGTTCACGAACCGGCCGCCCGGCAGCAGGTACTCGACCCAGTCGGTGAGCAGGGTCTTGTCCGGCCCGACCGCCTCAAAGCGGTGCTGGTGGACCCAGCGGGCCATGGGACCTTCGATCTGCTCGTCCACGAACAGGCGGTTCTTCTCGTAGTCCGTGTGGAGGGCCAGCCAGCGAAACGGGCCGACGCGGAGCTCTACGCGGCCGCCGGGCTCAATGCCGCCGGACTTGTGCACGAGCTTGACGGGCGGAAAGGAGGGAGTGAGCAAGAGCAGGGCGTCCTCCCGCTCGTGGAAGGCGAACACACTCTCGACGGGTGCGTTGATGACCACGCTTTTTTCAAACACCGCCACGCGCTCAGTCTAGCGATGGGCGAGGCAGTCTTGACTACAGCGCCGTAACCGGCAGACCCGGAGTCAATATCCGACCCGTCGGTTGTTCCCGCGGCCGGGGCGCGATCTTGGGCGATCCTGGAACACGTCCTGGACACGGTTCGCGCAGTCAACTGTGTCGCGCGAGCGTCAGCTCCTTGGCTTGCAGCCCGCGGTCCGAGGAGACCAGCGTGAACTCAAACACGTGCTCGCGGCTGGGCAGGCGGCTGATCTCCACCTCGGAGGGGAACTCCGACTCGTGAGCGAAGGCGCTGGCGTAAGGGGAGTTGTCACGGCGCGTATCGATATTCCACAGGCCGGGCCTGATTTCCTTCATGAAGCGCAGGAATCCGAAGCTGCGATCGTGCGAATAGCTGTAGCAGACTCCCCGGACGCGTGAGCCGATTTCGCCCCAGCGCGAGTCGCCGGAAGCGCCTTGGAGATTGGGAATCAGGTACCCCGACACAAACATGTCCGCCTCACGGCGCAGGTCGGACGAGACGTTGTTAAAGGCGACAACCTCGACCCGGCATCCGCGGTTTTGCAACGCCCGCACCACCTGGACAAAATCCCCGTCGCCAGTGGCCAGCAGCACCCGGTCGAGCTTTTCTGACTGCAACAGCGCATCCACGGCCATGTCGAGATCCGCATTCGCCTTGGCGTAAGGAGCTCCCGACTCGTCGGTGTACCACTTTACCGCCTTCTGAATCACTTTGTAACCGAAATCACGTAATGCGGAGTGAAAATTAAACGCATTAGCCCTGTATTGTGCGTCAGTTTGGGATCTTTCGTAGTCGAACGCAACGTAGGCGTTTAGCCGGGCCGGGTCAGCGTCGCCGCGAGCGGCAAACTCCCGCAGCACGTCGTAACGCATCCCGTAGCCGCCGTTGCGGGCCATGTTTTCGACGTCCACGTATACGCCGATTCGCAGATCAGAGCTCATGTTGGCTGTACTTCACCTTTGGAACTAGTAGAACGTATCCAAACGGATACGTAACGCACTGTACCGCTTGGCCCAAAAGTTTGCAACGTGCCGCAGGCTGGACTCCTAAAGCCCGGTGATACACTGGTCCTGCTTGGATGATGACGGGCGGTCGCCGCTTCGGCAAGCGAAATCGGACGGCACTCACACCGGGGTCCGACCGCCGTCGCGGCCTCGAACTGGAAGAATAGGCGCTGGGACGCTTTTGGGTCGTCCAGAGGAAAACACAGCGATGAACACACTAGTCTTACCGCGAAATCTTGGCGACGGATGGGCGGCCCTGCTCGACTCTTGGCGCGCCGGCTCGACGGTGGAACGGCTGTGGGCCAAGGACGCCTCGGTCTGGACCGGCGGCGACGAAGCGCGCTGGTTGGGCTGGCTGGACATCATCGAGCCCATGCAGGCCGAAATGGCGGACCTGGAGCAGTTCCGCATCGAGGTCCGTGAGGCCGGCCTGGACTCGATACTCTTGCTGGGGATGGGCGGATCGAGCTTGTGTCCGGAGACTTTGAGCTTGGTCTTTGGTCTCGACCGTCTGCATGTGCTCGATTCCACCGATCCGGCGCAATTGCTGGCGCTGGAAAATAAGCTCGATCCGGCGAAAACCCTGTATATCGTTGCATCCAAATCCGGCACGACGCTGGAGCCCGACATCATGCGGCGCTACTTCTTCAACGCCGTCGGCAAAGCGACCAGGGCCCCGGCTGGGAGCCGGTTTGTTGCGATTACCGACCCCGGCTCGGAGTTGGAGCGGACGGCGCGCGAGGATGGGTATCGAAGGATTTTCCATGGCGTGCCCGAGATCGGCGGCCGGTACTCGGCGCTCTCGCACTTCGGCATGGTCCCCGGCGCCGTGGCCGGCCTGGATGTGAA
>CAYOPA010000262.1:0-7729 GCA_964405625.1 uncultured Bryobacterales bacterium | reverse complement strand
TGCCTCGGCGATAGCCGCCTGCGCCGGAGGCGTCATCGCCTTGTAGCCCTCGGCGTTGGGGTGCAGGCCGTCGTCGGCGAGCTCTGCGGCGAGCATGCCGCTGTCGTCGGCGGTGACGGCGAAGTAGTCGAGGTAGCGATAGCCGCGATTGCTCGCAAACCCGCGCATCCAGGCGTTGAGCTCCTGGATGTCCGCGGGGCGGCGGTCAGGCGTGCGCCGGAAGCGCGGGTCCTTGTCGGCGTGATAGTCGCTGACCGGCATGATGGAGGCCAGGACCGGGGCGACGCCGTGGGCGGCTGCAAGGTCGGCGATCATCTGGATGTTGTTCTGGATCGCGGCCAACTCAACGCCGCGCGCCAGATCGTTCGTGCCCCCAAGGAGGACCATCACGCGCGGCTTAAGGTCGAGCACGTCGGCTTGCAGGCGGCCCAGCATCTGCCCGGTGATCTGGCCGCTGATGCCGCGGTTGATGTAGGGCTTGTTGACGAAATACTGGTTGAGCTCCCAGCCGTCGGTGATCGAGTCGCCCAAAAAGACCACCCGCTCCTCGCCGGCGACGGGCGGATCGACCAGGGCGTTGTCCTCGCGATAGCGTGAGAGGTTGTCGCGGTCCGGCTGGCGGAGCTGTTGCTCGCGTTGTTCAAGCAGCGCGCGAAAGTAGATGTCGATGCGATCGGCCCGCAATCGGAGCTGCTCGAGCTGTTTGCGCACGTCGTCGGAAAAATCCGGCGGCTTGGGCAGCGCGTCCACGAGCTGGACGTAGGCGCGCACGTTGGCGAGCAGCTTGTAGATGACGCCGACGTGCTCGCGGACGGCGCCGCCGCGCAGCGTCTCAGCGGCCGAGCGGACGTTTTCCGTCAACGGGGCGCCGGCGCGGGCGAGCTCCGGCGTGACGACGGCGGCGGCCTCCATCAAGTCAACGGTCTCGCGAAACATCCGCGCGGCTTCGGCCTGGGTCGGCGGGGCTGCTGTCTCCTGCGCGGGGGCGACCGCCGCCATCCCCAGCGCCAGTCCCAACAATAAGGTCGCTCGCATCAAGACGAAACTCCTGTTCTCCATGAATCCGTATCGACTATCTCAAACTGCGGGCGGGTCTCGTCGAGCCGCTCACACAGCGCTTCCCAAACTTCAGCGGCCGAGATGCTCTCCAGCGAGGGAGAGTAGGCGCGGCCGCGCTTGTAGGTCGTCTCCGCGGCGCCGCGCCGCAGCACATGGATGCTGTCGCCGTAGGGACCGTTGCGGGCCGGGTCCGTCGGGCCAAACAGCGCCACTCCGAGGGCCCCGACGGCTGCCGCCAGATGCAGCGGCCCGCTGTCGACGCCGATGACGGCGCGCGCCCGGCGGGTGGCGCCGATCAGCTCGTCGAGCGTCGACGGGTGGGCCACGATGGCGCCGGCGGGGGCCTTGGCGGCGAGGGCTTCGACGGCCGCCGCGGCGCCGGGGGCGCAATCGAGCGCCAGCGGCATGCGGCGTTGCTCCCAGGCCAGCGTCGCCAGCTCAGCGTAGCGCGCCAGCGGCCACTCCTTGGAACGCCAGCCGGCAAAAGGGCTCGCCAGCAGGAAAGCGCCCTGCGGCAGTCTCGGCGAAACCATTCCCGGCGGCAGCGAAAACTCGACGGGCCCGGGCTCGCCGCTGATGGGCGCCCCGACCGCTCCCCGGGCCAGCGCCAAGTTCTTGTCGACCACATGGCGGCGATTGGCGACAACCGTTCTGGAATAGAAACGAGCCGCCAACGGCTCGCGCAGCTCGGCGGCCACAAATCCGACGCGTGGGGCGGCGCCGCTGAGCCGGGCCGTGAGGGCGGACTTAGTCAAACCTTGGAAGTCGATGACCAGATCGAAGCGCTCGTCGCGCAACAGCCGCAGGGCGGCGCGCAGGTCGCGCCAAGCATCCGGGCTGAGCAGGTTTTTGCTCCACCGCTTCAGCGGCAGCTCCACTACGCGGTCGAGGGCCGGATGGCCGGCCAGCAAAGAAGCCCAACGCGGCTCCACGGCCCATACGATGCGGGCGTCGGGCAGCATGCGGCGTAGATGCGCTACCGCCGGCAGAGTGTGCAGGATGTCGCCCATGGCTCCAAAGCGCAACACCAGCACGCGCTCAGGCTTGGTTGTCGGAGTGGCGGGCGATGACATCGGCCACGATATCGCGCTGGACTAGAGCCTCGATCTCCACGACGGCCGTGGGCTGACCGGTCGCGCGGAGGCGCTCGACGGCGGGATGGTCACAGATTACCACGCGGTCCACGCCGGCGACGGCGGCCACGAGCTGGGCGCGTGAGGCGGCGTCCAGCGGATAAGGGCCGTCCCACGCATCGGCGGCGACGGCGACGACCAGCAGGGAGTCCGCCGCGGCCGACCGTTGCAAGGCCGCCGACCGCGTGAGCGCGGCGGCGTGCTCGGCCGTCAGAGCGGGGAAGCGGCCGATTGCCAGCATCCAGCATTGGCCGCCGAGCTCGTCGAGGATCTGCTCGGCTGTACGGAGTTTTGAGCGCGTGTCCATCTTGCAAGTGAGCTCAGCCGGCCCGCTCGAAAGCGTCGGCCAGCTTCAGCAGCCGCGATTCGTCAAAGTGCTTGGCGAGGATTTGCAGCCCGACCGGCAGGTTGTCCGTGGCCGTCGTCCCGCAAGGGACGCTGATGCCGCAAATCCCGGCGAGCGACGCGGTGATGGTGTAGATGTCGCCCAGGTACATCGCCAGCGGGTCGGAGGTGCGCTCACCCATCTTGAAGGCGGGCGTGGGTGAGACCGGCGTCACAATGGCGTCGACCTTCTCAAACGCCTGCGTGAAGTCGTTCGTGATCAGCCGCCGGACTTTTTGGGCCTTGCGGTAGTAGGCGTCGTAGTAGCCCGAGCTGAGCACGTAGGTTCCCAAAATAATGCGCCGGGTGACCTCCTTGCCAAAGCCCTCGTGGCGGCTGTTGCGGTAGATCTCGCTCAGGTTCGCCGAGCTCGGCGAGCGGCGGCTGTAGCGCACGCCGTCGTAGCGGGCCAAGTTGGCGCTGGCCTCGGCGGTGCAGATCAGATAGTAGGTCGCCACCGCATACTCGGTGTGCGGCAGCGAGATCTCGATGGGCTCGCAGCCGAGCTTTTGGAGCTGGTCAATGGCGGCCTGGATGCGGGCGCCGACCTCGGCGTCGAGCCCCTCCGCAAAGTATTCCTTGGGCACGCCGATCTTCATGCCGCGGACGTTGCCGTCCAGGGCAGCGCCGTAGGGCTCCACCGGCGCGGGGGCCGAGGTGGCGTCGCGGGGGTCGCGACCGGAGATGATCTCCATCACCCGAGCAGCGTCCTTGACGTTCTTGGAGAACGGGCCGATGTGGTCCAGCGAGCTGGCGAAGGCCGCCAGACCGTAGCGCGAGACGCGGCCGTAAGTGGGCAACACGCCGACCACGCCGCAAAACGAAGCCGGCTGGCGAATGGAGCCGCCGGTGTCCGAGCCCAGCGAGATCGGCGCCATGCCGGCGGCCACGGCCGCAGCCGAGCCGCCCGACGAGCCGCCGGGAACGCGGCCTGGCGCAGCGGGGTTTTGAACCGGGCCGAAGGCGGAATTCTCGTTCGACGAGCCCATGGCGAACTCGTCGCAGTTGGCCTTGCCGATCATAAAGGCCCCGGCGGCGGCGAGCTTTTCGACGGCGGTGGCCGAGTAGGGCGGCGTAAACTCTTCGAGGATTTTCGACGCACAGGTGGTGCGGACGCCCTCGGTCATGATGACGTCCTTGACAGCGACCGGCACGCCTTCGAGCGGACGCAGGGGCTCTCCGGCGGCTATGCGCCGGTCAGTCTCGGCGGCGGCGGCTTGGGCTTGGTCGGGCGTCAGGCGCAGCAGAGCGCCGATCTGCTCGTTGGACTCCTTGGAAAACCGGATGGCTTCCGAGGCGAGCTCGGCGGCGCTGAAGGTCTTGTCGCGCAGCCCGGCGTGGATGGAGTCGATGGTAAGGCTCTTGTAGTCCATGGGTCGGCCTTGGCGCGCTAGCGCTCAATCACCAGCGGCACCTTGAAGTGGCCGGCCCCGCTCAAAGGTGCGTTGGAGAGAGCCTGCTCGCGGCTCAGGCCGGGCTCAAGCCGATCCTCGCGCAGCGCGGCTTCCTCGGCGCCGGGGTAAAGCACGTGCGACATCGGCTCCACGGACGCCGTGTCGAGCTCGTCGAGCTTGTCCACATAGGTGAGGATCTCTTCCAGGTCGCCCTGGTAAGCGCGGATCTCCTCGTCGGACAGATTCAGGTGGGCGAGCTCGGCGATGTAGCGGACTTCTTTCTCGCTGATCTTCATGACAATTCTTAGAGTCGTGGGCCGAAGCCGCCTCAGGCGCCGGGGACGGAGCGCTTGGATTGACCGTACGCGGCGCGCCGCAGCGGGTCGGAGACGCCGTCGGCCGTTCGAGCCAGCATCGGCGGCTTGGGGGCGATGCTGGCCGGCCGAAAAACGATCCTCCGTAGTACTTGGCGTCCGGCGTGTTGATTGAGGCGGGCGCGCAACTGGCCTTCAAACTGGTTAAGCTCGGCGACCCACCGCGGTCCGGCGACCTCCACGTACAAGATCCCGTTGCGCAGCGCTCCGGCCCGCGTGCAGGCGGCCAAAACCTCGCCCGCCACGGCGGGCCACAGCGACGGCAACCAATCCTCCGCCGAGGCGACGGGGGCGTCGTCGGCGGTGAACAATTCCGGGATGATGTCGCGAGCGCGCTTCACTGGATCAGGCTCACTCCCAACCGGGGCGGCCAAAACGGACAGTCTATCATGCCGGGGCCCGGCGCCCGTGGTGTTTCCGATCGGGACAGGGCCGTGTCACGGCGCCTCGATCGGGCCGCCGAGCGAGCGCTAAGTCTCAATGATACAATCGTTTGAGGAAAGGCCCCCGGGTTGCTTTTCACGTTTTGCCCATGCGCGCCAGCTTCATCGCCGCGATCCTGTCGGCCTCGACCGTTCTGGCGCCGGCCACGACCCTGCAACGGCTTTCGCTACACGATCTCGCGCGAGAATCGACGGCGGTAGTCCGCGGCGCCGTCGTGGAGGCGCGAGCCGAGCGCGCCGGCTCCCTGGTGTATACGGTCGCGCGCATTGCCGTGACGAAGACCTGGAAGGGGACGGGTGCGGACTTTATCGAAGTCTCCAGCCCAGGGGGCGTTTGGCAGGGTCTGGAGCAGCGGTTCCCTGGCGCGCCTAAGCTGGAGCCGGGCCGCGAATATGTCCTGTTCCTGTGGGAAGGGCCGAGCGGCCGGGTGCAGCTTACCGGTTTCAGCCAAGGCGTCTTCGAGTTCTTTGAAGGCGATAACGGCCAGCCGCGCGTGCGCCGTGAGGCTGTCTCCGAGGAGCTGCTGCTGTCTGACGCTGATGGTCCGCAGGCGGCCTCCGAGCGCCTGGACCTACCGTTGAGCGAGCTCGACGTCCTCATCCGCGAGGCCCTGGCGGCCCAGGAGCCGGGGCGTTGAGGGCCTTGCGCCGCGCCGCGCTGCTGTTGCCGTTGGTGGCGCTGTGCAGCTCGGCCTACTACCACTTCGTCCACTTCCACGGCGGCGACCGCATCGTCGAGCGCTTTGACGTGGACGGGCTGTTGGATTCAACGCTCGATTTCTACGTCTCGATGGAGCGGACGCCCCGGCTGGCGAGCAACGACAGCTTCGACGCGGTGCTGAGCCAGATCCGCCACGCGCTGGCGGTGTGGGATTCCGTGCCGACCTCGGCGCTGCGGCTGCGGTTCGGCGGCGTGGTGGAGGGCGCGCTGCCCGGCTCGGCGCCGGCGGGCGAGATTGTCTTCGCCGAGCTCCCGCCCGGCGTGCTGGGGATGAGCTCGCCGACCACGTTCGGCCCGATACGCGACGGTTTCCGCCCGATCCTGCGCTCGCAAGTCGTGTTGTCGAGCGAGCTGGCCTCGGGGTCCCGTCCCAGGCAGAGCTTTTCGGAGCTGTTTTTCGGCACGCTGGTGCATGAGATCGGTCACGCGCTGGGTTTGCAGCACACCATCGCCGGAGCGGCGATGAGCACCGATGTGACCCGCGCCACTTCGCGCGCCCGGCCGCTGAGCGCGGACGACATCGCCGGGCTTTCGCTGTTGTACCCGGCGCCGTCGTTGTCACGGCTGACCGGCTCCATCCAGGGCCGGGTGGTCTCCACCGACGGCGCGCCCGTGGCGCTGGCGTCGGTGGCGGCGGTGCATCCGTCCGGCGCCGTGGTGACCGCGCTGACCGATCCCGATGGGCGCTACAGTCTGGCCGGGCTGCTCCCCGGCGACTACCGGCTGTACGTCCACGCGCTACCGCCGGGCTCCCTGGCCGGCGCCGGGCCGGCGAACGTCATCCTGCCCGAAACGGAGGCCGGCCTAATGTTGGCGGCCTCGGGCTACTTTGAGACGACGTTTCTCGGTGGCGTGGACAGCCCGGCGTCGTCGCCGCGTGTGCCGGTGCGCGCCGAGCGGACCAGCGGGGATGTGAATTTTCGCGTCCGGCCGCGTCCTCGGCCCGGCATCTACAACGTGACGACGTACAGTTTTCCCGGCAACGGGGCTCCCGGCGTCCACCCGGCGTTCCTGCACCTGGGGCAGGGGCCGGATTTCCTGCTGGCCACCGGGCCCAGTCTGACCGGCGCCGCCGCGCGGCTGACGATTGAGGCGCTCGACGTAGCCGACAGGATCCGTCCGTCCGCGCCGAGGCCCTATGATCGCGACGGCCGCTTTCTGGAGCTGAATTTTGCTTCCGCGCCGTTCGTTGCGCCGGGGCCGCTGCACTTGCTTTTTCGAACGGCGGACGATCTCTACGTGCTGCCTTGGGCTGCGACGCTGGCTGACCGCGAGGCTCCGATCGTCCACTTCCTGACGCCCGACTTCCGATCGGCGGGCGATGTGTGGAGGTTGCGCGGCGAGAATCTCGACCCGCAGTCGCAGGTCTATTTCGACGGCCGGCCGGCAACGGTGGTGGGCTTTGACGCCGCCTTCGGCGAGGTCCTGGTGACGCCGCCTCCGGGGCCGGCCGGACACCGCGCCGTAGTTACGGTCTACAACCCCGACGGCCAGAGCTCGGCGCTGACTTTGCCCGACGGCAACGCGATGTTCGAGTATCCGTCCGGCCCGGCGCCCTCGTTTCGGATCACCCCGGTCTCGATCCGACCCGGCGCCGAGACGGTGATTGAGATCCGCTCCGACTCGATGAATCTGGCGCAGGGCGATACGGCGGTGGGTTTTGGGTCAGCCGATGTCGTTGTGCGTCGAATGCAGGCGGTGGGAGCCGGCCGGCTGCTGGCTGTGGTTTCGGCCGCCCCCGACGCGGCCCCCGGGCCGCTGACGGCGACGGTGGTCAGCGGCTTGCAAACCGCGATCGCACGGGGAGCGCTGGAGGTTGCCGCGGCGAGCCTGACGCTCTCCAGCGGAGCGCGACTGCGCTATCAGGGCTTGGTGAACGCCGCCAACGGCCGACCGGACCTAGCCCCGGGGACGCTGGCCTCGCTTTTTGGCGAAAGGCTGGCGGCGCCCGGCAGGGAAGCGGCTGTGCGTGTGACGGTGGCGGGCTTGCCGGCGCAAGTCGTCTCCGTGATGGAAAGCCAGATCAACCTCGTCATCCCGGAGACTGCTCCCCTGGGCATCGTGGAGTACAGCGTGTTCAACGGAGCACAGGAGAGCGATCCGATGGTGGCGGATCTGCGCCGCTCGGCGCCCGGGATTTTCCGGGTTGCGGACCCGTCCGCCGCGTTTGAGGGAGGCTTCGCGCTGCTGGCCACGGGGCTGGGACGAATCGCGAAGCCTC
>CAYOPA010000261.1:7588-7769 GCA_964405625.1 uncultured Bryobacterales bacterium | reverse complement strand
AATCCGCGGGCCTCGACCTGGGGGTCGAGGCGGCAGGCGTGGGCGCCTGCGCCACGGGGCCGTCGCCGGCTTGAGCGAAGCCGCTTGCGGCGACCTACCGCCCCACGCCCAGCCGCTCGGCCAACGATTCCGGCAGGCCCGCCCGCCTGATCTTCTCCTGGGCGTCCTGCACGCGGTAGTC
>CAYOPA010000261.1:5191-7578 GCA_964405625.1 uncultured Bryobacterales bacterium | reverse complement strand
CAGCGCCGGTAGATGATCCGCCGCTGTTCGGCGTCGTAGATGGCGTAGGCGGCCGTCCACACTAGGTCGCGCGGTTGACCCACCGAACCGGGATTGACCAGCAGCGAATCGCCTTCCCGAAAGCAGAGACCGTCCGGGCAGGCTTCACCGTCGAACCCGGATCCGTTGACGGAGCGCAGAAAGAAGCCGCCCTGGACGTGGGTGTGCCCGAAAAAGACGAGCTTGCCGGCCATGTGCGGAAACTGCCCGGCGGCGTCGTAGGCGTCGATGAGGTACTCGTCCTCGTCAAGCACCGAGCCGTGCACCATCACGAAGCAGTCGCGCTCTACCGGCCCCTGGGGCAGCTCGCTCAGCCAGCGCCGATTGTCCTCGGTGAGCTTGCCGTAAGTCCACTCCACGGCGAAGCGGGCCATCGGGTTGAACAGCGTCGGCTCTTCCAGGCCGCAGCACGCTTTGTCGTGGTTGCCGCGGATGACTTGCGAGCAGTTCTCACGCACCCAGTCAGTGACCGCGTTGGGGTCGGCGCCGTAGCCCACCAGGTCCCCCAGGCAAACGGCCTCGTCATAAGCGCCGGCGGCGTGCTCGACCACGGCTTCCAGCGCTTCAAGGTTGGCGTGAATATCACTGAGAATCAGATACCGCATCCAGTCTCAGGCGCTCTTGAGCTTCAACAAAGTGATTTCGGGCCAGGCGCCGATCCGCATCGGCAGGTTCACGCAGCCTATGCCGCGACTGACGTAAAGGGCCGCGTTGTTCCGACGATACTCCCCCACCACATAGGGTGTAAAGAAGTGGCCGGCATTCACGTTTTGCTCCACGATCTCCAAGGTGACTTGTCCGCCGTGCGTGTGGCCGGAGATCATCAGATCATAGCCTAGCGCCTCGGCTTCGGGAAACACGTCCGGGTTGTGGGAGAGCAAAAGGTTCGTCGCGCCGGGAAGGATCAACTCCTCCGCGTCAACCAAGTAGCCGTGACCGCGCCTTTGGTAGTCCACGCCCGCTAGGTTTAACAGGGCGTCCCCGAAGCGCAGCGGAGCGTTCCGGTGACGCAGGAATTCCATGCCCCGGCGGGCGCCCCAAGCCGCCGTGTAGTCCACGCACTTGGCGAACTGTTCGTGGTTGCCCATGCATCCCCAGACGCCGGCGTCCGATTTCAGCTTCGACAGCGTCTCCAGAGCTGCGTCGAGCGGATCGCCCTTCTTGGTGATGATGTCGCCGGTCAGCACCGTCAGATGGGGCCGGGTTTCGTTGGCCATTGAGACCGCCCTTTCGAGCTCCCGCGGCGACAGGAAGGGCCCGACGTGCATGTCGGTCAATTGCGCAATCTTGAGCCCTCGGAGATCCTTTGGCAGGCCGGGGATCGCGATCTCGACCTCCTTGAGCTCGAAACGAGTGCGCCCAATGAAAGTTCCATAGCCCGCCAAGGCCAGCGGCGCGGCGGCCGCCGTAACCGCCGCTGTCTTGAGCAAGCGGCGTCGAGACGGCGACGGCGGCGGTTCCGGCGAAACACGCCGCCGCCACCATAGCAGCAGCCCTCCAGCCAGTAGCAGCGGGTAGGAAACAGCTAGGGCCGCCGTCCAGATGTCAGCGATGTAGCGCCAAGGGCCGGGCTCGCGGCGGGCGACGCCGGTGAGCGCTACATCGAGCTGGAACATGTCTCCAAACAGCAGCAGCGCCAGCCCGGCGAAGGCGACCAACCCGGCGGAGACGCCCGGCGCGGACAGACCCCGATCGCGCAGCAGCCGGCGCAACCAGAAAAACAAGTGGGCTTGCGAGCACAATAAGGCGCCGCGAATGGCCATGGTGGCCAAGGCCATTGCGGGAGGAATAGGGCGATCCATAAAAAACAGCGGCGGGAATTGCCCCGCCAACCTTCATGATGGCGGTTGCGGCCGCGGACGGCCAGCCGGGAAATCCTTGAGATTCTCATCGGCGGACGCGGCGGGTCGTCTACAATACCGAGATTTCCATGAAGACGCCGGCGTTACTCCTACTCTGCGCGGCCCTGTCGCCGGCGCAACAGCTTGTGGTCTCTCCCAAGGTCCACGCTGATCGCCGCGTGACGTTTCGGGTGGAGGCGCCCGACGCCCGCGAGGTCGTCCTGATCCCGGATTGGGGCGACAAACAGGCGCTGACCAAGGGCGACGGCGGCGTCTGGACGCTGACCGCCGGTCCGCTGGCGCCGAGCACCTACATTTACGGGTTCGACATCGACGGCGTGGCGGTCCCCGATCCGATCAATCCTCTGGTTAAGCTGCGCGCCCGCGGCTCCGGCTCGCTGGTGACCGTGCCGGGAGACCCGCCCGCGTTATGGGACCAGCGCAACGTGCCGCACGGCGCGGTGACGGCCGAGTGGGACGAGTCGCGCGTGCTGAGCCACCATCCCA
>CAYOPA010000261.1:0-5181 GCA_964405625.1 uncultured Bryobacterales bacterium | reverse complement strand
CCCGCCCGGCTATGGCAATAACCCTAGAAAGCGTTACCCGGTCCTCTACCTGCTGCACGGCAACAACGACACCCCAGTCGGCTGGACGATGGTCGGCAAGGCCAACATTATCGCCGATAACCTCATCGCCGACGGAAAGGTCGAAGAGATGATCATCGTGATGCCGTTCGGCCACGCCGTGCCTTATTCGTCATCGCGCGAGGAGCGAGCGGGCAACACGGCCTTGTTCGAAAAGTATCTGCTGGGCGAGGTCATTCCGATGATCGAGAAACGCTACCGGGTCAAGACCGACCGCGGCAGCCGCTATCTCGCCGGGCTGTCGATGGGCGGCATGCAGGCGACGGCCATCGGCTTCGCCCACCTGGATAAGTTTTCCGCGATCGCGGCCTTCAGCGGCGTGATGTCGACGGACCTCGCCGAAAAATTGCCGCAGGTCTTCGGCGATGCGAAGCGAACCAACGGCCTGCTCAAGAAGGTCTGGATCGCCTGCGGCCTTCAGGACGAGATCGCCGCGGCGCGGACGCGCGATTTCGCGGCAATGCTGACGGAGAAGGGGATTGAACATGATCTGGTGCTGGCTGACGGCGTCCACAACTACGCCCAGTGGCAGCGCAATCTGGCGGACCTATTGCCGTTGCTGTTCCAGTAAGTCGGGCCGGGCATTCCTGCCCGCCCGCGGTCGGCCAGGAATGTCCGGCCCTACTTTGTTGAGCTATCATCGAGCGCATATGCTTCGCTTCACGCTGTTGCTTGCCGTGTTGGCGCCCGCAGCCTTCGCTCAGTCGGAAATCTGGCTGTTTGACGACCTCAATCGGATCGGCGGCCACGCCGTCATGGTCGAGGGCGATCCCCAGGTGATCGACACTCCGCTGGGTAAGGCGATCAAGTTCGACGGCGTGGAGGACGCTCTGTTTCTGGACGTGCATCCGCTGGCCGGCGCCGAAACCTTCACCTGGGAGGCGATCTTCCGGCCCCGACTCCGATGGCGGCGCCGAGCAACGCATCTTCCACTTACAGGAGAACGCCTCGCAGTCGCGATTGATGTTTGAGACCCGGCTGGTGAATCAGCGCTGGTTGCTGGACGCTTTCGCCAACTCCGTCGCATCCGGCAAGAGCCTGGCGCTGATGAATTGGGACGTCACCCACCCGACCGACCGTTGGTATCACATCGCCATGGTTTATGACGGCAAGACCTACACCAGCTACGTGAACCACCAGCCGCAGCTTTCCGGCGAAGTCGAGCTCAAGCCGCAGGGGGCGGGGAAGACCTCCGTGGGCGTGCGGATCAACCGGGTGGATTACTTCAAGGGCGCTTTCCACAAGGCGCGGTTCACCCAGAAAGCGCTCAAGCTGTCCGAGTTTTGGCCGGCGCCGTAGGGGCGGGCGGGAGCGCGCCCAAAACTATTTGAGTTTCGAGCTTTGCGCGGGCTTGGGCGGGCTGCCGCCCGCCCCTACGGGAGCCTCTGAAGTGCCGGCGGGACCGGGTCCGGCTCTTTATCCACGTGCCCGGCGTAAGCCTCCTGAATCGACACGTTGTTCGCCTTCAGCGTGCGCCCCGTGGTCTGTTGCAACGCCAGCCGGGCCGCTTGGTAGTCGCTTAGCGCGTTGACCTCGTTAGTCTTGGCGCTGGAGAGGTCCCGCTGCGCCTGGATGATCTGGAAGATCGTCGACGAGCCCAGCGCGAAGCGTTTCTGTTCGGCGTCGACCATCTCTTCGCGGAGCTCGCGCGCTTCGCGGGCCACTTCATAGCTCTCCCGAGCCTGCTGCAAGCCGGTCAGCGCCCGCGACACTTCCAATTTGATCGAGTTCTCCTGCTGACGGATCTGGATGTCCGAGCGCCGGCGCCGCAGCATCTCGCGGGTCATGTCCGCCTGCGCCTGGCGGTTCCGCAGCGGCACGCTGAGCCGGAATTGCAGGCCGTAATCCGGGAAGTTTCGCCGGAACACCTGCGCGTAAGCCGCCGGACCGCCGCCAATGAAAAACTCGTCCGGCAGTTCCACGCTGGGGTCGAGCACTACGTTTGGGTTCAGCGAGCCCGCCAGACCGTTGTTGGTGGCGAAGGCGCTGACGTCAACCGCCGGCTTGAGGGCGTTGCGGATACCGCGCAGGTTGATCTCGGCGTTGGCGAGGTTGATTCGCGCACGCGAGAGCGCCGGCCTTGCGCGCGAGGCCTCGTCCACCAAGTCTTGGATCGGCTCGACCGGCTCCTGGTCGGGAACCTGGATCGTGTCGGTGGGGATGATCTCCACGCCCAGCAGCGTGGCGCTGGTGGGGCCGTGCTTGGTGATGGCGTTCTTCAGAATCTCCTGCTGTTCCTTGACTTGGGCTTCGGCCTGCACCAACTGCTGCCGAAAGGTCGTTGACTCGGCGCGGGAGCGGGTCACCTCCACGCGCGCCTGCAAGCCGAGCTCCGCCTGCTTGCCGGTATCCGTGACCAACTTTTCGGCGAGCTCGACGTCTTGGCGGCGCGCGTCCACGATCTGCCGCAGCGTCACCAGATTCCAGTACAGGTCCTGCAGACGACTGACGGTGGAGATGACCTGGTCCTCAAAGTTGAGGTCCTCGATCTCCTGGTTGTTGCGGGCGATCAGGATGTTGCGGGCGTTCACGGCGCGGCCGAAGCCCTGGGTGAGCCGCTGCGTGATGGAAGCCGACAGGTCGGCCGAAATTGTCGGATTGAAGTTGTTGCGGATGATGTTGTTGCGTTGCCGAAACGCCGTGGTGGAGACGTTCAGCGTGGTGCCGGTGACAAAGCCCTGCGAGAAGCCCATGTTGTAGCTGCGGCCGGTATTGATCAAGGCGTTGGAGCCGACGATGAAGCTGGTCACCTGGGGAACGCTACTGCGGAATAGGGTGCTGGAGGCGGTGATCTGCGGGTCCAGGTTGATCGTCTGGGTGCCGAAGAACGAGGCCGCGTTGCCCGCTCCGCCGCCGGCGGTGTCAGCCGAAGCCGAGGCGCCCTCGCTGACGCCGGTGGCCTGCCCGCCCGGCCCTTGCGTGAAGCCGCCGCTGCCGCCGCCCACTGACTGGCCGGTGGAGAGCGTGGAGATCTGCGTCTGCACCCCGGAGAGGTTGGCGCCGGCTTTGGCGCGCAGCAGATCCGCCTCCGCCTCGCGAGGCGAGTAGCGCGCCACGGCGAGATCTAGGTTGTTTTCGAGCGCCAGAGCGAGCGCGTCGGCGAGCGAGAGATAGAGCTTGCCGTCGCGGATCATCGAGTCCAGCCGCGGCGAATCAGCCAGATTGGCTTCCGGCACGTAGCGTGGTTGGTAGATGCCGAAATTCCAAAAATTGCCGCTCGCCAGCGAGTAGTCGATCTCCGAGGAGACTGGCGCGGGCTGTTGCGCGGTGGCCGGCCAGGCGAGCAGGAAAGTGAGGGAAAGCGAAAAGGCGCGAACGACGGGGCGTGTGAGCATGGGTTTTCCGTGAAAAAACAGACGGGGTAGGGAAGGAATGGTCTCTTACCGTTCTAGCGGGATTTCAGTCCCTGAAGGGTTGGATACGAGACGCGGCGGCCGGAAGTTTCGTTGGGCGCGAAACGTGGGCCGTCCGGTGGAGCCGCGCGCCGCGCCCTTGCTATCCTGACTCAACGTCATGGCAGTCGACAAACTCTATCCGCCCTCCTCCGAATTCGTAAACCAAGCCCACATCGCCGGCATGGACGCCTACCAAGCCCTCTTCGACGAGGCCAAGGCTGATCCGTCAGCCTTCTGGGCAAAAGTTGCCGAGCGCAACATCGACTGGTTCAAGTCTTGGGACAAGGCGCTGGACGATTCCGGCGCGCCCTTCTACAAGTGGTTCAGCGGGGCCAAGACCAATATGGCCTACAACTGCCTGGACCGTCACACCAAGACCTGGCGCAAGAACAAGGCCGCCATCATCTGGGAGGGCGAGCCGGGCGACCAGCAGATCCTCACCTACCAAGAGCTCTCCCGCCGCGTGCAGCGCTTCGCCAACGTGCTCAAGAAGCTGGGCTATCAGACCGGCGACCGCGCCATCATCTACATGCCCATGGTGCCCGAAGTGACGGTCGCCATGCTGGCCTGCGCCCGGCTCGGCATCACGCACTCGGTGGTTTTCGGCGGTTTTTCGGCCGAAGCGCTCAAGATGCGCATCCAAGATCTGGAGGCGTCGCTCGTCATCACCGCGGACGGAGGCTACCGGCGCGGCAAAGTGGTGCGCCTGAAGGACGCCGTCGATGAGGCGCTGGAAGAGTGTCCCGGCGTGCGCAGTTCCATCATCTACCGCCGCGTCAACTGCGATATCAAGATGCGGCCCGGCCGCGATCATGACTGGGCCGATCTAATCACCGACATGCCCGAGGAGTGCCCGGCGGTCGAGCTCGACTCCGAGCACCCGCTCTATGTGCTCTACACCTCCGGCACCACCGGCAAGCCCAAGGGCATCGTCCACACGACCGGCGGCTACATGGTGCAGCTTTCGGCAACCATGCAATGGGTTTTCGACCTCAAGGACAACGACACCTACTGGTGCGCTGCGGACGTGGGCTGGGTCACCGGCCACAGCTACATCGTTTACGGTCCGCTGCTGGCCGGCACGACCTGCGTCATGTATGAAGGGGCTCCGGATTTCCCTGAGCCCGACCGCTTTTGGCGCATTTGCGACAAGTACGACGTCAACGTCTTCTACACCTCGCCCACGGCCATCCGCGCCTTCATCAAGCAGGGCGAGCACTATCCCAACCGCCACAACCTCTCCACCCTGCGGCTGCTGGGCTCGGTGGGCGAACCGATCAACCCGTCGGCCTGGGAGTGGTACCACAAGATCATCGGAGGCGGACGCTGCCCGATTGTCGACACCTGGTGGCAGACCGAGACCGGCGCCATCATGATCAGCCCGATCCCCGGCGCCACGCCGCTCAAACCCGGCTCGGCGACGCTCCCGCTGCCGGGCGTGCTGGCCGACGTGGTGGATATGCAGGGCGATAGCGTGCCCAACGGCAGCGAGGGCTACCTGGTGGTGCGCGGACCGTGGCCGTCGATGTTCCGCACATTGCATGGCGACCCGGATCGCTTTGTTAAGACCTACTGGAGCCAGCTCAAGGGCTGCTACTTCGTGGGCGACGCCGCGCGCCGCGACAAGGACGGCTACATCTGGGTGCTGGGCCGGGTGGACGACGTGATGAACGTGTCGGGCCACCGCATGTCCACCGCTGAGCTGGAG
>CAYOPA010000260.1:5790-7772 GCA_964405625.1 uncultured Bryobacterales bacterium | reverse complement strand
GCCCATCTGGTAGTCCCAGCAGGTATCGAAGAATGTCATCCCTTCGTCGATGGCCGCGTGCATAATGCGGACGGCCTCGTCTTTGTTCCGAACGGCGCCGATGTGCCAACCGCCCAAGCACAGGATCGAGACTTGCTCGTTGGTGCGGCCCAGCTTACGCGTGGGCAGGCCGGCCGAGCCGGTCTGCTGGGCGATCGCTTGTTGCGCCATGCCGGCGGCCAACGCGCTGCCGAACAGATAGCTGAAAAAGTCGCGGCGGGATTCGCTCATGGGTCATTCCTCCAAAGGTTGGCCTTATTGTAGTCGCAATGGATCGGGGGTGGCGGCGGAACCCCGCCGCGCCGGCGGACTGGTGGCGCAGGCGCCCACGCCTGCCGCCTCGACCCTCAGGAGAGGCCCACGGCCCACCCGCTAATGGCACCCCATGCAGGTGAACGTACGGCCGTGGCAAGGCTGGCAGGTGAGCTTCCGAGCCGCGCTCATCCTGCCGGTGGAGTGCTCGTCGATAAAGTCGCGCGTATGGCTCGCCGGTTTGAGCTCAAAATCCGCCGGGTGACAGTTCTCACAGCTAAACGGGTTGTCGATCTTGTCGTGGCACGCCAGGCAATCCGACATCCGCGGCAAGTGCAGGGCGGAATCGACCTTCGACGCCGTCTCCAGCCCGCGGTGGCAACCCGAGCAGGCGTTGCCGCCGTCCAGTTGCGCGCGGATGTCGGGGACCGGGCCCAGATACTTGCCGCCGTCGATCGCCTCGGCGATCTTGCCCGCGATGTTGTCGTACGCCAAGTGTTGCCGGTGACTGAAGGCGAAGCCCCGTTCGGCGGCTTGTCGCTCGGCCAGCGGCGCGGCGTCGATCGCGGGGGCGGTCTGTCCGTTGTGGCACGCCAGACACAGCTCGGGCCGCGGCAGGTTGTGGTCGCTCGCTTTGTCGCTGGCGGCCACTGAAGAGTGGCAGACGTTACAGCTCAGCCCGACCTTACCCAGATGGAGCTGATGAGAAAACTCAAGATCGGCCGCCACCGCCGGCAGGCACGCCGTCAGCAGCGCGAGGAGGGACTTGCGAAGCACGATTCGATTTCACTCTACCAACCGGAGGCGAAGCGAATCCGGCGTTGGTCCATGAGCTTTTTCCACAGCGTCTCCGGGGCCGGGTCGAAGACCTGCGATGGCAGGGCCGCCACGATGCCCCAGTCGCCGCGGTCAATCTCATTGTCGAGCTGACCCGGACCCCAGCCAGCGTATCCGGCGTAACCCCGAATCCGTTCGGCGGGGACCCCGGAGGCGAAGAGCTCCGCCAAGCGCGCGGCGCCGCCGCCCAGGTGCACATCTTGAAAGACCGTCTCAAAGCCCTCGGGCTTGGCCTCGGCGCGCAGCAGCAACAACAGACCCTCGGGTTCGACGGGCCCGCCCACAAAGATGCGATCCTGGCGGCCTTCCAGGGCCTTGACCTGGGGCAGAGCCTCGGCCAGCGTCACACGCGCCGGCTTGTTGACGATCAGCCCCATTGCGCCGCCCGGGCCGTATTGGATCAGCAGCACGACCGAGCGGCCGAAATTGGGGTCAAGCACTTGCTCTTCGGCGATCAGGAACCGGCCGGCCGCCGGGCGGTCGAGCGCCGCCTGTTGACCGGCTGCTGCCAGAGCCAGGACGAAGCAGAGCGCGATAGCCCGAAACACCACGCGCTCATTGTAAGAGGTTCGCTAGTCAACGTAGTCAGGTGAGGCCGACGGACGCGGCGGACCGGCGAACTGCACCCCGAAGACGTAACGCTCGCCCTGGGCGCGGCCGTGCGTGACCGAGCCGTAGCGCTGCCAGCCCTCGTGGAGAATGCACACGGAGGTCTGGTTCGGAATCGCCGCCTCGGCCGAAAGCCCCATGCCGTCTTCGCTGACGTCGAGGATCCGAGCGCGCGTGTGGCGTTGCGTCTGGCCGGCTGACTGCCAAGCTACGGTGGCGTGCCCGCGCACGGGCGAGCGGTCGTG
>CAYOPA010000260.1:0-5780 GCA_964405625.1 uncultured Bryobacterales bacterium | reverse complement strand
CCTTGTCGACGAGCTTGAGCCCCGCCCGCCACTCGCCGGGGTCGGCCTCGCAGTACCGCACCATCGCCTTCGCCGGGGCCTCCTCGCCGAACGTCACCAGCACGGGCCAGCCAGCCTCCAGGCGATACGGCGACCGCACGCCAAGCCCGCCCGCCGAGCGATCGTGAACCCAGACAATCTCGGCGTGGCGCTCATTGCGCTCGTCGAGCCATTCCAGCAGCGCTCGCTCAGCGCAGGGCTCCCGCGGTTGCTTCCGGTTGTCCGGCCGCGCCGCCTCTTCCAGGTGCTCCGGAGTGGATGCAAGATCGGGCGCCCGCGTGGCGATCAGCCGGTCAAACAGGCCAGTAAGCAGCGGAGACATCTCGCCAATCCAATCGGCGGATCGGCGCCGGCGGTACAGTCCGCGCCGCCGGTACAGTCCGCGCCGCCGGTTTTGCTAGCCTGAATAGCCTCTCGCGACCATGCAATTGCAGGACCAGCCGCACCGGCGCTTCAATCCGCTCAATGGAAGCTGGGTGCTGGTTTCGCCGCACCGCTCCCAGCGTCCCTGGCAAGGGCGTCAGGAGCCGGCTACGACTACCGCCCAGCCGGAGCATGATCCGAGTTGCTATCTCTGTCCAGGCGCCGCCCGAGCCGACGGCTCCCGCAATCCGGAGTATCAGGGCGCGTACGTCTTTGATAACGATTTTCCGGCGCTGCGGCCCGGCCCGGGAGTCGAGCTTGGCGAGCCCGAAAGCCTGCTCACGGCCCGCGCCGAGAGCGGACTCTGCCGTGTGGTCTGCTTCTCGCCCCGCCACGATCTCACCCTAGCCCGCATGGACCCCGCGGCGGTGCGCGCCGTGGTCGACGTCTGGGCTGATCAGTCCGCCGAGCTGGGAGCGCGCGACGATTTGCGGTACGTGCAGATCTTTGAAAACCGCGGCGAGCTGATGGGTTGCAGCAATCCCCATCCGCATGGGCAGATCTGGGCGACCGGTTCGTTGACGGACGAGGTCGAGCGCGAGCTCGCGGGGCAGCGGCGCTACTGGGGTAGCCGCGGGCGCCCCTTGCTGGCCGACTATCTTGCCGTCGAGCTACAGCAGGTTGAGCGGGTCGTCTGCGCCAACGAACATTTCGTGGCGGTCGTTCCGTTCTGGGCGGTTTGGCCTTTTGAGACGCTGCTGCTACCGCGCCGGGCGTTCGCGGGCTGGGCTGACATGAGCGGCGACGAGCGAGGTGGCCTGGCTGAGATTCTCCGGCGGTTGTTGATCCGCTACGACAACCTTTTTGAGACGCCGTTCCCCTATTCGATGGGCTTTCACCCGGCGCCTTGCGACGGCGAGCCGCACCCGGAGTGGGTGTTTCACGCGCACTTCTATCCGCCGCTGCTGCGCTCGGCGACGGTTCGCAAGTTCATGGTGGGTTTTGAGATGTTGGGCATGCCCCAGCGGGATTTGACTCCGGAGCAAGCGGCCGCGCGGCTCCGCGCGCTCCCCGATGTGGCGCACGGCTATGCCGTGCAGTCGCGCCTGGGGCCCGACAAGTAACTTCGCGAGGAGAAGCCGTGCGCCACAAATGCGTCCAACCCAGCTTCGTACCATGCCCCAAAATCTCCAGTCCACTAGAATAGACGTCGAACCGTGCCTTCCTTGCGCCTACTCCCGGCCCTGGCCCTGCTCGTTCCCGCGCTGCTCGCCCAGCCGTCGGCGAGCGTCGAGTTCAATCGCGACATCCGCCCGATTCTCTCTGACCGCTGCTTTGCCTGCCACGGCCCTGACGCGGAAAACCGCAAGACTCCGCTGCGGTTGGACAGCGCCGAGGGCGCCGCGGTCGAGCTCGTCTCTGGCGGCCGCGCCCTAACCCCGGGCGACCCCGCACGGAGCAAGCTGCTGGAGCGCGTTCGCAGCGACAGCACCGTGCTGCGGATGCCGCCCGCCTATGCCGGCCATGATCCGCTTAGCCCGGCCGAAATCGCCACGCTGGAGCGCTGGGTCGAGCAGGGCGCCGAGTTCGCTTCGCACTGGGCGTTCCGAGCCCCGGCGCGGCCCGCGGTTCCAGAGGTTCGCCGGCCGGATTGGATCCGCAACCCGATCGACGTCTTCGTTCTGGCCCGCCTGGAGCAGGAGGGGCTGACGCCGTCCCCGGAAGCCGATCAGGCTAAGCTGCTACGGCGCGTGAGCTTCGACCTCATCGGTCTGCCGCCAAGCCCTGCCGACCGTGACCGCTATCTTTCCGATCCCTCGCCCGACGCTTGGCGGCAGGCCGTGAGGCGGCTGCTCGACTCGCCCCGATTCGGCGAGCGCATGGCCTTGGTTTGGCTCGACGCCGCCCGCTACGCAGACACTAACGGCTACCAAAGCGACGGCAAACGCGAGATGTGGCCGTGGCGCGACTGGGTCATCCGCTCGTTCAACGACAACAAGCCGTTCGACCAGTTCACCATCGAGCAGCTCGCAGGCGACCTGCTCCCGGATGCGACTCGCGACCAGATCCTGGCGACCGGGTTCCTTCGCAATCACCGGACCACCGCTGAGGGCGGCATCGTCGAAGAGGAATTTCTGGTGGAGTACGCCGCTGACCGCGCCGAGACCACGGCCACGGTTTGGTTGGGGCTCACAGTCGGCTGCGCGCGCTGCCACGACCACAAATTCGACCCGATCCTCCAGTCGGAGTTCTACAGCCTGTTCGCTTACTTCAATAATCTTGACGAGCGCGGCTTGGTTTACAACTTCGGCAACGACGGTCCCCAAATTCCCGCGCCCACCCCCGGCCAGCAGCAGCAGTGGGAGGATCTCCAGGCCGCCGCCCGGACTGCCGCACAACGCTGGGAGACTTCGCGGGCCGAGCTAGGCCCAGCGCGGCGCGAGTGGGAAAAGAGCCTCCAGGCAGGCGCTGACATCGACTTCCCCTCGCGCGGCCTGCTGGCCCGTTTCGGCCTTGATGACGGGCTTGCCATCGCAGCCCTGCGCGGCGTGGACGACGCCAAGCGCGCTCGCGCGGCCCAGGCGGCCGAGCCGGTTTTTGCCGACGGGCTCTTCGGTAGAGCAGCGAGCTTTGATGGTGAGCGCTATCTCGATGGCGGACCGGTGGCGGGCCTCCAGTACAACGCGCCGTTCACGGTCTCGCTTTGGATCCGGCCCGAGGCGGGCGAAGGCGGCGTCATCTCTCGGATGCAGGACTACGGCGAAGGCTCGGGCTGGGGCCTGTTCCTGCGCGACGGGCGGTTGCGCTTTGAGCACACGATGCGTCACACCGACCACTCGCTTCGTGGCGAGACGACGCAACCGCTGCCGCTGGACCGCTGGAGCCATGTCGCCATCGTTTACGACGGCAAGATTCCCAGCCACCAACACCTGCGTCTGCTTGTGGATGGCAAGGAGCAGGAGTTTGAAGTCGAGTGGGATGACCTGAAGTGGCCGATCGTCTATCGGGAATATCCGCTCCGCATCGGCGCCGCCGGCGGTGAGCGGTTTCGCGGGCTGATCGACGAAGCGCGGCTCTACAGTCGGGCCTTGGACACCGCCGAGCTGGCGGCGCTGACGGTGAGACAGCCCTTGGCCGACCTCGTCGCCATCCCGGAAGAAAAACGCGATGCGGCGCAGCGGGCGCGGCTGGAGCTGGCGTTTCTGGATGCGGCGGCCCCGTACAAAGCGCGATTGGCGCACAACGAGGCCACCCATGCCGCCGAACGACTGCAACGCTTTGAGGACGACCTGCCGACTGTCATGGTGATGCGCGAAACCCCGACGCCTCGGCCGGCTCATCTGCTTCGGCGCGGGGCCTACGACGCGCCTGGCGAGGAAGTTTTTCCGGGCGTCCCGGCGGCTTTGCCGCCGTTGCCAGCCGACGCTCCGGCCAACCGCCTGGGTCTGGCCCGCTGGCTGGTGGATCGCCAAAACCCCTTGACCGCGCGGGTAACCGTCAATCGGTTTTGGCAGATGCTTTTCGGCCGCGGCCTGGTGGCGACGGCCGAGGATTTCGGCTCGCAGGGCGAATGGCCGACGCACCCGGAGCTGCTGGACTGGCTGGCGGTTGAGTTTGTCGAGTCCGGCTGGGATATGAAGCATCTGATCGAGACGATCGTGACCAGCGCCGCCTACAGCCAGTCCTCGGCGGTGACGCCCGAGTTGCTGGAGCGCGACCCCGAAAACCGCCTTTTGGCGCGCGGGCCGCGGCTACGCCTGGAGGCCGCCGCCATTCGCGACCAGGCATTGGCGCTGTCGGGCCTGTTGGAGGGCGAGATCGGCGGCCCGCCCGTCAAGCCCTATCAGCCGGACGGGCTGTGGGAAGAGGTTTCAGGCAGGGCGTATATCGCCGACGCGGGCTCCGCGCTCTACCGGCGCAGCCTGTACACCTACTGGAAGCGTACGGTGGGGCCGCCGGCGATGATCGCATTTGACGCCAGCGACCGCGAGAGCTGCTCGGTCAAGCCCAAACGGACCAATACCCCGTTGCAGGCGCTGAACTTAATGAACGACCGGATCTACCTGGAGGCCTCGCGGCATCTGGCCGAGCGGATGCTGCGCGAGGGCGGCTTGAGCGTCGAGCACCGGCTGGCTTGGGGCTTTCGACTCGCCGTGGCCCGGCCGCCGAGCCCGACCGAGCTGCGCGCTCTCGCCGGTTTGCACGGTCGCCTGTTGGCGGATTACCAGAAAGACGCTGACGCGGCGTACGATTACCTGAAGACGGGAGAGTCGGGATGGGACCGCTCGCTCGATCCCGTCGAACTGGCGGCTTATGCCGGCGCGGCCAGCTTGATCTTGAACCTCGACGAGACCATCACGAACGAGTAGGTGAGCGGTGAGCAGTGAACAGTGAGCAGTGGAGAACGACGATGGGGGACGGCGACGCGCTGAGACTGACGCGGCGGCGCTTCTTTGGACGTGCGGCGACCGGCCTCGGCTTACCGGCGCTGGCTTCGCTTTTGGGGCGCGATCTGCCGGCAAAGACCTCCGACGGTCTGCCCGGGCTGCCGCATTTCGCGCCGAAGGCCAAGCGGGTGATCTACCTGTTTATGTCCGGCGGCCCGTCGCAGATGGAGCTGTTCGACTACAAGCCCGGCCTGGCCGGCCAGACAGGCCAGGAGCTGCCGGACTCCATCCGGGGCGGTCAACGGCTCACCGGCATGACCTCCACGCAGTCGAGCTTCCCGGTGGTCGGCTCCAAGTTTGCGTTCGAGCGGCGCGGCGAGTCCGGCGCCTGGGTCAGCGAGTTGCTGCCGCACACGGCCAAGGTGGTCGATAAGCTCTGCCTCCTCAAAGGGATGCACACCGAGGCGATCAACCACGATCCGGCTGTGACGTTTTTCCAGACCGGCGCGCAGATTGCCGGCCGTCCCAGCATGGGCGCCTGGATCAGCTATGGTTTGGGCAGCGAGAGCGAAGATCTGCCGGCGTTTGTCGTGCTCATCACCCAGGGCACGGGCGGGCAGCCGATCTACGACCGGCTGTGGGGCTCGGGCTTTCTGCCCACGCGCTACCAGGGCGTCAAGTTCCGCTCCGTCGGCGACCCCGTGCTGTGGCTGCGCGATCCCAACGGCTTTTCCCGTGAGCAGCGCCGGGCTTGGCTGGACACACTGGAAGGCCTGAACCGCGAGCGCTTGAACGAGATCGGCGACCCGGAGATCTCCACTCGCATCGCGCAGTATGAGATGGCGTTCCGGATGCAAACGTCGGTTCCTGACCTGAGCGACATCTCCAACGAGCCCGCGGCGACCTTTGAGCGCTACGGCGAAGACGCGCGCAAGCCCGGCACGTTCGCTTCCAACTGCCTTCTGGCGCGGCGGCTGGCCGAGCGCGGCG
>CAYOPA010000259.1:0-7822 GCA_964405625.1 uncultured Bryobacterales bacterium | reverse complement strand
CGGTTCGCCTCCTGGGATGCGCAGGCGGCCGTGAGCTTCCGGCGCTACTGCCTGCAAAACATCGCGGCCATCAGCGTGGAGAATTTCCCGGAGCGAGTGGCCGAGTTCGCCGCGGCGCAGGGCTTTGACGTGGAGGCCGCTGAAATGGCCCTTCGCAGCGACGATCCGCGCGAGGCGGTAAGGGCCGATGCGCTGCTGGGCAAGCAACGCGGCGTGGAAAAGACGCCGACCGTGTTCGTAGGCGAGGTGATGTTGGTGGAAAGCTTTACGCTCCAGGCGTTCCGGCGGGCCGTGGACCTAGCGCTGAAGCAGTCCGATGGAGCCGCCCGGCTTCAAGCCGGCGGGTGGTAGCGGGATCTCGTTAGTCGACCCGCCGGCTGAAGCCGGGCGGCTCAACTTCAGACGTTCTTTCCGCGGCTCCAAAAATCTTCAAACAAGCTGGCCATCGCCGAAGCGATGCTCTCATGCTCAAACACCAGCGCCGTGATCTGCGGGTTGCTGACCACCGGATCGGCCAGCGAGATCATGCCGCGCTTGGAGTCAAACAGCGCCAACTTCATCGGCAGCTCGTCGATCGTTCGAATACGGGCGCCCTTGGCCGAAAGCGCCGCCAGAATTCCGCGGTCGGCCGAGCCCGCGCTGAACAGTAGCCTGCAGCTTAGGCCCTTTTCCGAGAGCTGCTCCACGATCGGCTCGCGGCCGGGATCGACGCCGTAGGGCGGTCGCGCGAACTCCAGATACTCGGATTCGCATTGCAAGAGCATCCGGCGATACTCTTCGGCAATGTGCGCCGTGTCGGCCACGATGCGCAAGTAGTCCAGCGGACCGCTGCCTTGGTTGCCGTCGGCGTAGACCTTGGCCAGATCGCCGCCCAGCACCCCGGCCAAGCGTTGCCGCTCCTGCCACTCCCGCTCAAAGCCTTCCTTCTTGCGTTGCAGGTAGGCGTCGAGCGCCAGCTCGGGCTCGACGGCGGAAAACTGCTTGGCCTTGCCCTGCACAACCCTCACGAAACCCTTCTCCACCAGGCTGTCGAGGACTTCGTAGATCTTCTGGCGCGGGATGCCGGCGCGGCCGGCAACCTCGAGCGCTTTGAAGTGAGAGTGACCGATCAGCACGAAGTAGGCGCGCGATTCGTATGCGTTCAGCCCGATATCCTGCAACCTTCGGGTGTGTAGCTCAAGTTCCACTCACTCCAACTTATCACGCCGCTTGAAGCAAAATTGCAACGTGAAGAACAATCCACCTCCGACCGGAGGTGCTAGGAGCCTCCAGGGTCGGCTTCGCGCATACGCGGGCCACGGCAAAAGTTCTACAATGGCCCTTCATTGATGCCCCCGTGGTTGCGCCGCAGCGGCGCCGTCCTGCTCCTGGTCAGTTTGACGGCGCTCTTTTATTGGAAGCTGGTCTTTAGCCCCAGCCATACCTTCCTCGATTCCCCCGACCTGATGGGCCAGGTGGCGCCCTGGTACAACGTCCAGGCGCGCGGCTGGCACGATGGGGAGTTCCCCATGTGGGACCCCTACGTGTGGGGCGGCCAGCCCGTTTTGGGACAAATGCAGCCGGGCGGAGCCTTCCCCTTCAATTGGCTCTTGTTCCTGGCCCCCCTGAACAACGACGGCCGTATCAACTTGCGCTGGATGAACCTGCACTTCGGTCTGATCCATTTGCTGCCGGGGTTGTTTTTCTACCTGTTGGCGCGCGAGCTTGGCTGTCGGCGCTTCACGGCGCTGCTGGCGGGATTGGCGTACGCTTGCGGCGGCTACATCTCCACGATCGGCTGGCCCCAGATGCTGCACGGCGCCATCTGGTTTCCGCTGACGCTCTACTTCCTGCTGCGGTTCGTCCGGCTGGGATGGTCGCCGCACGGCGCGGCCAACGCCGTGTTGTGCGGCGGCTCCATCGGGTTTTCGCTGCTGAGCGGGCATCACCAGACGCCTTTTTTCTCGCTGATCGCCGTTACCGGCGTCTTTGGGTGGCTGTGCTGGCGGCGATTCCAAGAATCCAGAATCGACGGCGTCCGGCTGGCGGCGATGTACGGCCTTGTGGCGCTGACGGCCTTTCTGGTCGCCGGGCTACAACTGTTACCGGCCTTGGAATACGGGCGCTTGGCCTACCGCTGGGTAAACGCCGCCGAACCGGTCACCCATGGTCAGCCGGTCCCATACTTCGTCCATGAGGAATCCCGACTGTTCCCCATCTCGCTATTTGGGGCTGTCGTTCCCCGCGCGTATTTTCAGACCAACACCCAGGTGGGCTGGGTCTGCCTGGCCCTTGCGATTTTCGGGCTCGTCACACGATGGCCGGAGCGGAACGTCCAGATTGGGTCGATTCTCGCACTGGGGGGCCTGGCGATCGGGTTCGGTCCGTTCTCGCTGCTGCACGGTTGGATCTACAATTTTATCCCCATGGCCGAGAAGGCGCGAACCGGCGCCCACGCCGTCTTTGTGTTTCAGGCAGGGGTCTTCTGGCTCGCCGCTCTAGGCGTCGAACGTTTGCTGGACCGCGACTGGGGCGAAGCCGGCGACCGCTGCCTGGATTGGGCGCGGAAGATTCTGTTGGGCTTCGCCGGGCTCACCTGGATCGTGCTTTATCTCGAAGTCGGACAAGGGAAGATGGAGGCCGCGCCGGGCGATCACATGATGATCGCGGCGCTGGTCGCACTGCTGTTGGCAGCCATGCTGGCGGCCTACCGCCGTCAGGCCTTGCTTCGCGACGGCCTGCGGTTCGGGCTGATCGCGCTGATGCTGACCGAGCTCTACGCTCCGCAGTGGCACTTTCTCTCCAACACTGGCGACCCCAACCGACAGCACCACTTGAGGCAGTACGAGCAGTATGCCGGAGTGATGTCCTTCCTGCGCGAGCGCATGAATGAGCGCTGGGAGCCGATTCGCTTCGAAATCGCGCAGCCGGATGGCGGATCGTCCCCCAATGTCGGCGCCTGGTACGGCATCGAACAATCCGACGGCTTCCTGGCGTCGGTCGGATCCGACCTGTTCGACTTATTCGCCCGCAACGGATGGAATGAGACGCGCGCGCTGATGGGAACGCGCTACACGATTGCGCGAGACCAAGTGCGCGACGACCAAGTCGAGCTCTTTGAATCACAAGGCTGGAAAGTCTACGAGAACCCCTCCGCCCAACCACGCGCCTGGCTGACGCATTCGCTGGACGACATCACCGGCCCCGGTGGCGAGACAACGGGTTTGCAGCAACCCCAAACCTGTCCGGAAGCCGACGAGCCGCCCGTCACATTTGTCCGCTGGACCATTCGGCGGACGCTGCTGAAAGTGAAGACCGCCTGCCCCGGATACTTAGTCCTCACCGACCCCTGGTATCCCGGCTGGGAGGCTGAAGTCGACGGCAAGCTGGTTCCCATCCACCGCTACAAGACGGCGCTGCGCGCCATCCCGGTCCCGACGGGCGATTACGCCGTGCAGTTCGTCTACCGTCCGCGCTCGGTTTACGTCGGCGCCGTCTTGACGGGGACGGGCTGGCTGCTGTGTCTAGCGGCGGCGGCGTTTGCGTGGCGGTCCAAGCGCGAACAAGCGTCCTGACGGCCGAGCGCAATCAAGCGATCGACGAAGTCGCGGTTCCAGCGGAAGCAGTCGGTCGCCGAGCCCAGCAGCTTCGGGTGGCAGATCTCGAGATAATCGACCCCAGCGAGCTCTTCCGGGCTCGGCTCGGACCGCTCGCCGCGCACCCTGTCCAAGGTTCGCAGCGCCGCGACTCGCGCCCAGCGCGCCGCCATGAACGGATGCTTTTTGAGCAAATCGACGGCGATGAGCTGATCGACGCCGGCGTCAAGGCATTCCCGCAGCGGCATGTGGCGCAGGAGGCCGCTGTCCGCGCACCAGCGCCCATTGATCCGCAGCGGAGCCAACACGCCCGGCAGCGCGCAGGCGGCCAACAGCGCCCGAGCGTCGGCGGCTTCATCTTCGCGGACGACGGTGCGGAACGACGGCAGCTCCAACGCAACCAGCCGGAGGCGGCATTGCAACGGCCGGCCCCCGAATTCAGCGCCGATGCGCTCCAGCCACGCTCGAAACATCGGCGTTTGGGCCATCCAGGGAAGGATGAATCCGCGCTCGCGGCTCGGCAGGAGCTCGGCCGGCCACTCGCGCCAAACCTGTAGGATCTCCCGCGATTCGGCGCCATGCGCGATCAGAAAGCCGTTGACCCCGCCAATCGAAACGCCGCTGACGACATCGGGACGGTATCCCCGCGACGCGAGCTCCAGCCAAGCGCCAGCCTGGTACGCCCCAAACGCGGCCCCTCCCGATAGAGCCAAACCGGTCATTCCCTCAGAATAGGGTTCGTGGCCCGCCGATGGTGATACACTGCTGAGTCGTCAGCAGAGTTTACGCCGAGGAGCAGCCCGTCACCATGATCCGAACCGCACTTGCAGCCCTGTTGGGCGTCGCCGCTCTTGGAGCCGTTCTTACCGAGGAGGCGAAAGCCGAACAGATGCGAGTTTTTGAGATGCGCACCTACACCGCGTTGCCGGGTCGCCTGGACGCGCTGCACAAGCGATTCCGCGAGCACACCAACTCGCTGTTCGTGCGGCACGGGATGTCGTTGATCGGCTACTGGACGCCGGCCGAGGGCCCGGAAGCCCAGAACACGCTCGTCTACATCTTGGCTTACCCGAGCATGGCCGCGCGGGAAGCTTCGTGGAAGGCGTTTCGCGAGGACGCCGACTGGAACAAGGCGCGCGAGGCGTCGGAAGCCGATGGCAAGATCGTCGACAAGGTCGAGGCGGTTTTCCTCAAGCCAACCGACTACTCGCCGATCCGTTGAAGGGCTCCGTGGTAGCGACGGACATTCTTGTTTCGTCAGCCAGATCTTCCGCATCATCCCGTGGCGCGGGCTTTGACGCAACGGCGGAGGCGTCGACCTAGGGGTCGACGCGGCAGGCGTGGGCGCCTGCGCCACGTGTCTACTTGGAAGCCGTCCTACACCGTTACGGCCGCCCGTCGCGCCAGCGCGCGATTGACCTTCCCGAATAGCTCGTCCCATTCAAACGGCTTGGAGATATAGTCGTCGGCGTCGGCGGCGAAGGCCCGCTCCACATCGCCGAGCAGAGTCCTGGCTGTGAGCATCAGGATGGGGATATGGTGGGTCTCCGGCTTGTCCTTGAGGATCTTACAAAGCGTGATGCCGTCGATGCCGGGCATCATGATGTCCAGCAGGATGACATCGGGAAGGCGCCGGACAGCGGTCTCATAGCCGTTCTCGCCGTCGGGCTCCATGAGCACATCGAAGCCCAGCGCGCTCATTCGGAACGCAAGCGGCCTGACGACGTCTTCCTCGTCGTCGACGATCAGCACCGTCGACTTGTGGTCGGTCGCGGGCCTAGGATTCCTTCTTGGGTCCTGTTCCATTGTGGGCGAGCTCCAGGATCTCATTGCTAAGTCTCTGGGCCGATTCCAGCGCGAAAGCGGTGGCGTCACTGACCTCTCCGGTTCGCCTGGCGATCTGTAGGACGTCGCTCAAGCTTCGGGCCAACGCCTTGAGCTGACCCTTGAAGACAGCGTACTCGACGATCGAAGCGCTCTCGACGGGGCTGACGGAGGGGGCCTCGGCAAAGTTGCGACGCGGTCGAACCTCGTCGTACACCTTCTCCAGGATCTGGTTGGCCCCCAGCGCCTTGGGCAGGTAGTCCAGGGCGCCGAGCTGAATGGCGCGATTGCGAAACTCCGGATCGGTGTTGGCGGAGAAGAGCAGGATCTTCGTTCCAAACCATTTCGGATGGGCTTTAATGGCGCGGGTCAGCTCGATCCCGTTCATCTCCGGCATCATGAAGTCGGCCAGCACCAAGTCTACGTCCTGGCGGCGTAGCACCTCCAGCGCTTCCTCTCCGTTGATGGCCGTGGTGACGTCATAGCCGGCCGCCTGGAGTCGGTAGCCGAGGGTCTGGACGATATCCGGCTCGTCATCGACCAGCAGAATGGATGATGGGTTTGCCACTGCCGTTATGCTCATCATCGGCGTCTTCGCTCAACAGCATTAACGAAATCACGAAGCGCGCGCCGCCCTCGGCGGGCGACTCCGCCCACAACAAGCCGCCCTGGCGCTCCACAAACTGCCGCGCCAGCGTCAGGCCCAATCCCGCGCGCCCGGGGCCTCGCTTCGCCGGGGCTCCCAGTTGCACGAACGGTTCGAAAATCCGCTCCGCTTCGTATGCCGGGATGCCGGGTCCGTTGTCGTCGACCTCAACGCGCACAGAGCCGCCGGCGCGGCGTACCGTCAACCTGACTGGCTCCTCGGCGGCGTAATAGGCGGCGTTGTCAAGCAGCCGGCAGATCGCCTGCCGCATGCGCTCAAAGTCCGCGGCAACCACCAGCGGTCCTTCCCCGGCTCGCCATCGCAGCACCGGCCGCTCGCCCAGCGCCCTCCGGGCTTCGAGAGCGGCGTTGACGACCGTGCGAAGGTCCGTCGGCGCCACGGCCAGCGGCTCGCTGTCGTTCTGCGACGGCGACAGGTCCAAGAGGTCCTCAATCAGCCGTTTGAGTCGCTGAATGTTACGATGCGCCACCGTCAAGAACTCGCGCTGCTGTCCGCTTAGCGGCCCCGTGAGCTCCTCCAGCACGATCAACACTGACTCCTGCGCGGCCGTGAGCGGCGTCCGCAGCTCGTGCGACACCTTGGCGAGGATCTCGGAGCGCTCATCCGAAGGCTGCTCCGGAGCTTTCAACAGTGCAACCTTTTCGTTCAGTTCGCGGGTCATGGGGACTTTCATTCGGCGCGCCGCTAACCCGCGACAAGCCCCATATCGACCCCGCTTTCAAAAGGTTGAACAAGGAAGTGAATGCTTTGGGTGATTTGACCCGCACAGCCTCACACGCGCCGCCTCGGTTGACCGGCGGCGTCAGGGGCCTTTATACTGTCAAGAGTCAGCGTGGCGCTATCGTCCAGTGGTTTAGGACAGGGCCCTCTCAAGGCTCAGACACGGGTTCAAATCCCGTTAGCGCTACCAACTCCCTCCCGCTCTCCCCACGCTGTTCACCGCCTCCGGCGCCTCTGATCGACGGCGCTGCGGCTCACTCGATGTTTGCCCGCCGGACCAGCACGCCGGCTTCTTCCAGCAGCGCCCGCGCGGTGTCGATCAGCGGGTACTCCAAGTTGTAGACCACCTCGCGAATGCCGGCGTTGATGATCATCTTGGTGCAGATCAAGCAGGGAGAGAACGTCGAGTAGAGCACCGAGTCCTTCACGGAGATGCCGTGGTACGCGGCTTGCACGATCGAGTTCTCCTCGGCGTGGGAGCAGAGGCACTCGCCCAGCGCCGCGCCGGAATCGGCGAACGAATTACAGCGCGGGCAGCCGCCCTCGTTGCAGTTCTTCACGCCGCGCGGGGTGCCGTTGTAGCCGGTGGAGATGATCCGCTTGTCCTTGACAATGACGGCGGCGACCTTGCGCTTCATGCAGTTGGACCGCAGAGACACGATCTTGGCGATCTGCATGAAGTACTCGTCCCAGCCGGGGCGCTCGGTGTGCATCAGCCATGCCGATACGACTCGGTCCGCGCCGGCCTTGAGCTCGGCGATGGAGCCGCCGTTCTCCAGCACCGCGTCGGCCTTGGCCCAGGTCGCCCGAAGCTGTTGATGCGTCGGATCGGCGCTGTTCATCTCGCGCTCTTCTTGTTCGACGAACTCCTCGAACGAGGCCGGCGTGCGGGGGCCGCCGCGAGCGACCACGCGCTCAAAGCGCAGCGGCCGGGGGGCGTCCAGGTGCAACAGGCGAAACGAGCCGGTGGCTCGCAACGCATCGACCTCGTAGGGGTTGCGGATCGAGTCGATGACGTAGTTGCGGTCCGGCCGCA
>CAYOPA010000258.1:7411-7830 GCA_964405625.1 uncultured Bryobacterales bacterium | reverse complement strand
AAACGGCGGCGTGAACAGCAGCACCGTACCGTGCTCGCGATCCACCAAGCGCTCCGCTGGCCGAGGAGTTGCAACGAGCGCCGCATCGCCGCGGCGACAACAAGGCAATAGCTGGTTTCTCGCATATTGCGAGGATGCAATCGGATCTGAGCCGCGGACCCGGATCACTCGAATCGATCGAGGCTCTCTTGCTGGCGGAGGATGCGGCTTAGCGTCGTTTTGACACTATTGACACTAACCCGATGGATGCTGGAGATGGCTAAGTTGTTGATTTGAATGGTACGCCCGGCGAGATTCGAACTCACGACCTCTTGCTCCGGAGTTACTAGAGTCGAGATGTTCCGATTAGCCCTGACTGTCTCTGAGTGGTTGAAAAGAAGAGACATAGCGCCGATAGTCGTGTGCGAATCGTATTCTGT
>CAYOPA010000258.1:0-7401 GCA_964405625.1 uncultured Bryobacterales bacterium | reverse complement strand
ATTCGAACTCACGACCTCTTGCTCCGGAGGCAAGCGCTCTATCCAGCTGAGCTACGGGCGCACGCTGGGTATCTCTCATTCTCTCCGCGTGCGGTCAAAAGGTCAATAGGCGGTAGCCCGATCGGGCCCCGTCGCCGCTCAGTCCGGGCTGTGCAGCACCGCTTCAACATCTTCCCGGAAGACCTTCATCGTGACGATCAACTCCCTCGCCCGCATCGGATCGTAGACTTTGATCGAGCTCCCGCTCGCCCCCACAATGGCGTGTCCATGCCAACTGATGAGGGCTTTGGCGCCGCGCCTGGACGCCGCCACCGCCGGGACTTGGCCGGCGCTCGCGACCACTCCGCGGATCGTCGCCTCGGGCGTCTTCGCATCCACGCTGAAGCCGCCCGGGCTCTTGCCCACCACGGCTTTCCAGATCTGGTTCAGCATCAGCCGCTTACCCGATGCCGAATCCAGCTCCTTGTAACCGCCTTCCTTCACCGCGTACGCCTTTTCGACGATGGCGGGCCACAGAACCTCGGTCGGCGAAGACATGTAGCGCAAGCTCCATGTATCGCCGTCCTCGTCGTCGGTATACAGCACTTCGCTGACCTCGCTGGCGACGTGCTTCACGGCCGTTGCAACGTTCCCCGGCTTCTCGGCCACCATATTCTTGATGTGCTGCCGTCCGCCGGGAGTGTTTGCCAGCGCCGCCAGCAACGACGCCAGCGGACAGTTGGCGATGAGTCCCTGTTTGATGTCCTTCGTGGCCGGGCCGCCGGCGCCAAAGAGCCCCCACTTTGGGGCCTGCAAGCATTTGGTGGAGCCGTCCGCGCCGGGCGTCGGCATGGTCAGGCGCTTGACGGCCTGGGGCTGCTTATCCTTGGCGGGCGGCGCGGCGTCCTTGCCCGCCGGACCTCGTGGGGGACCGTGCGGAGATCCAGCGTCACGTCCCATGGGTCCGCGGGGCCGGAGGCCGTCGGTGGGAGGCGGCATCGCTCGTCTCCGTTGAGGCTCGGCCTGTCTCTCAGCCATGCTGCCACACTTTGCCGCCATTCGGCGTGTGACCGCCCGGCTGACCTCAAGAACGAAGAATCGAGTCTAGAATGTGACGCGCCGGGGGGGCGCCCCAGATAGCAGCCCGCTCGCGGGCGAACTGCTTCATGCGCAGACCGAAACGGTAGAAAGTTGTCGGCGACACGAAATATCGGACGCCCCCGCGGGGCCGCAAGGCGGCCAGATCTCCGTTGGAAACCCTGGCGGGTGCGCCTAGGTGCGGGTCGGGGTCCTCCTCGATGACGGAGACGAGGTTGCGCCCGAACGCGTCAGTCCGCTGCTCCAGCGTCCGGCCCCCGGAGTAGACGGCCGCCAGGGCCAGCGAATGCGGCGTGAAGCCGACCACGTGGGCCGGGTGGAAACGCTTGTGGGGATGCTGGTGCTGGGAAGCCATGTTCGGGACCTCCACGATCAAGCGTCCCCCGGGTTTCAACAGGTCCAAGCAGACCCGCAGCGTGGAGACCGGGTCGCGCAGGTGCTCCAGCACGTGAAACAGCGTCACGGCTTCGAAGCTCCCTGGGGCGAGAGGGTTCTCCTCCAGCCCGCCGTCGCGGACATCCACGTCGTATTCGCGCCGGGCGAACTCGGCATAGCCTCGGTTCGGCTCCAAACCGGTTGCGACCACGCCGCTCCGTTGGAGCGCATAAAGCCATTCGCCGCCGCCGCTGCCCACGTCCAGGAGCCGGTCTCCCGCGTGGATGTGCTCGGACAGAGCGCGCAGCCGAGAAGCCGCTAGGTAGCCGCCGCGCGCCACGTGCTTGAGCTTGGGCTCGAGCACGCCCTTGTAGCTCAGGCGGTATTCGTCACGGTAGAACAGCTTCAGATCCGCCTCCGAGGGCATTGGGTCAACCCGCAATAGACCGCACCCCAGGCAGGCGACCGAGCGAAGATCCGGCGCGTCTCGACCCTTGGAGGCGATAAGCTCCGCCTCAATCCCGCCGCAGAGCGGGCAGGCGTGAGCGGCACGGTGCAAGCTGGAGCTCATTGCGGGCCGGAGGAGCTCAAGACCCCTCGTTGACGGGTATTGGACCTACACTATAACCTGAAAGCGTCGGCATTCGGCCGCGCTCAGCGCCCTCGGCTTGAGCGACGCTCCATCCCGCTGACGCTTTGCTACTCCTCCCGCCCGCGCTTGCAGCGCTTGCGGCCTGCATCCGGAGGCTGAGCGGCGGCGTGATTCCATTTTTCACGACCAATCGCCTCGATGGACCTACATTCTGAAATCTCCCGGCGCCGGACCTTCGCCATCATCTCCCACCCCGACGCGGGGAAGACGACGTTGACGGAAAAACTGCTGCTTTACAGCGGCGCGGTCCACCAAGCCGGCTCCGTACGGCCGAAGAAGGAGGGCTCGCACGCGCGCTCCGACTGGATGGCGATGGAGCAGGCCAGGGGCATCAGCATCACCTCGACGGTCTTGCAGTTTGAGTACGACGGCCGCCTGTTCAATCTGCTCGACACCCCCGGTCACCAGGATTTCAGCGAGGACACCTACCGCACGCTGATGGCCGTGGACTGCGCGGTGATGGTGCTCGACGCGGCAAAAGGCATTGAGCCGCAGACGCGCAAACTCTTCCAGGTCTGTCGCGCCCGCGGGGTCCCGATCCTGACGTTCATCAACAAGATGGATCATGCGGCGCTCGATCCGCTGGACCTGCTCGACCAGATTGAGACGGTGCTGGAGATCCGTCCCGCGCCGATGACTTGGCCGATCGGCGACGGCCCAGGGTTCAAGGGCGTCGCCGATCTGACCGAGGAAAGGCTGCTGCGCTACAGCCGGGCCTCGGCGGGCCGTTACGTCGCCGAGGCCTGGGGCTGCGCGCTCGACGATCCGTCGTTGCCGGAGATGATTGGCGAAGAGCCGGCGCGCCGGCTGCAAGACGAGCTCGCCCTGCTGGATGGCGCCGGGGAAGCGTTTGATCGCGAGGCGTTTTTGCGCGGCTCGTTGACGCCGGTCTACTTCGGCAGCGCCTTGCAGAACTTCGGCGTCGAGATGTTCCTGCGGGCGCTGGCGACGCTGGCGCCGCCGCCTCAGCCGCGCGAGAGCTCGGCCGGGCTGGTGGACCCCTACGACGAGTCGTTTTCGGCCTTCGTGTTCAAGATCCAGGCCAACATGGACCCGCGGCATCGCGACCGCATGGCCTTTATGCGGATCTGCTCGGGCCGGTTCGAGCGCGACATGAAGGTGCATCACGTGCGGCTGGACCGTCCGATCCAGATGACCCGCTCGCACCGTCTCTTCGCCGGCGAGCGTGAGAGCCTGGAGGAGGCTTACGCCGGGGACGTGATCGGCGTCGTCAATCCGGGGTTGTTCGTCATCGGCGACACGGTCACGACGGGCAAACCGGCCGCGTTTCCACCGATGCCTTGCTTCGCGCCGGAGCAGTTCGGGCGGCTGCGCAACATGGACGCCTCGAAGAACAAGCAGTTCCGCAAAGGGGTGCAACAGCTTCAGGAAGAGGGCGTGGTGCAGGTGTTGATGACGCAGGACGGCGGCGCCCGGGAGCCGATCCTGGCCGCCGTGGGCAGGCTGCAATTTGATGTGGTGGAGGCCCGGCTGCTGCAAGAGTACGGCGTGACGGCTGCCATCCACCCGCTGCCGTACGCTTGCGCGGGGTGGCTGGTTCCGCCGCCGGCGCCCGAGGACGAAGCGCGCATCCACTGGCCCTATAGCGGCTTTCTGCGAACGATGGACAGCCGCGAACGGTGCGTCTGCCTGTTTGAAACGCCGCGAACGCTGGAGTTTTTCCGCGAGAAGAACCCCGGGCTGGCGGTCAGCGCGACGGCCTGACCGGACGGCTACTCGCCAGCCTCCATCCTGTCGATCAGGCCCTACATGCGGCGCTTGCCGGCGGCGATGTTCGCGGCCTTGGGCTGGGGATGTGTCTGTTTTGGACAGCTCACGGTGTGACAACAATTTTCGCCCGGAGTCGGAATCCAAGGGCTGGTCCTGCCGGGCTCCATGATGCGGCCGGGCCGCTGGCGGTAGCGCAGGCGCCCACGCCTGCCGCCTCGACCCCCAGGTCGAGGCCCGTGCCTTTCGGTCGGAATGTCGGCTCGACAGCCCGCGCCACGGGCGCCTGGGGCCGGTCGGACGAAGTGGGGAGACGCAGGCCTCGACCTGGGGGTCGAGGCGGCAGAGCTAGGGCTCTGCGCCACCAAAGCCACGCAATGCAGCGCGGGCGCCGCGGAGACTGCTATCGTAGCGGCGCATGAATGGATCGCTTTGGAAAACCGCTTTGGCAGCCATTGCGCTGACCCTGTTCGGGTGCGCTTCGGAACCGCCCGCGCGGTCGCCCGCGGACCGGCCGAACTTCCTGTTCATCCTCGCCGACCAGTGGCGCGGCGACGCCATCGGCGCCGACGGCAACGACTTCGTCCACACGCTGAACATCGACAAGCTCGCCGCCGAGGGCGTTCGCTTCGCCGCCGCCTACACGCCGCAGGCCGTCTGCACCCCGGCGCGGGCGTCCTTGCTGACCGGCGTCTATCCGACCACGCACCGCGTCGACGACAACGTCTATGGCATCCCGTCGGTCTTCGCACTGCCGGAGTACGAATTGCGGCCCAACTACCCGGAGCTGTTGCGCGAAGCCGGCTACTTTACCGGCTACATTGGCAAATGGCACCTGGGCGAGGACGATCCGGGCCTGTTTGACTTCTGGGCCGGCTACAACTCGCAAAAGCCTCACTGGCTGGGCGAAAAGTACAAGTCCCAATATCGCGCCGAGTCCGAGACCGAGCAGGCGCTGGAATTTTTGGAATCCAACAAGGACCGGCCATTTTTTCTCGAAGTTTCCTACTACCCGCCGCACACGCCCTACGAGGCCCCGGAGGAATTTCACCGCTTCTACGAGGGCCACGACCTCCAGCACATGCAGTACTACGCCGCTTGCACCGCGCTTGACACCTACATCGGCCGGTTGCTCGCGCGGCTGGACGAGCTCGGCCTGCGCGACAACACGATGGTCTTGTTCACCTCCGAGCACGGCGAGACGTTCCGCGAGCGCCCGCTGAGCAGCAATAAGCGCGTGGGGTACGAAGAGAGCGCGCGGGTCCCGATGATCGTCCGCTATCCGGCGGGTTTGCCGGCGGGCGTCGTTTACGAAGGCGGCGTTACGAACCTGGATCTGATGCCGATGATGCTGGAGGCGGCCGGGCTGCCGATCCCGGAGCGTCTGCACGGCAAAAGCCGCATGACCGCCATCCGCGCCGGCGATACCGGCTGGAAGGAACCCGTGTTCCAGCAGAACCGCACTCAGCCCGGCATCGACGACGGCCCGCACGACGAGCGCATGGTCCGGCTGGAAGAGTGGAAGCTGATCGTGCGCAGGTACGCGCGCCCACGTCCGCCGGAAAGCGGCGACGAGCTCTTCAACCTCAGCCTGGACCCCAACGAAGTCAACAACCGCATCGCCGAGCCGGAGATGCGGGCCAAGGTGCGCGAGCTGGCCGGTTTGCTGCACGATTGGGGCCAAAGTATCAGCGATCCGGTGGCCGTGCAGTTGGCGAACCGGTACGCCGCGGCGCCATAGCCTCGATCGAAGCGCCAGCCTCCGCGTTCCCCGGCCGATGAGAGCAGGGATGAATCTTTGGCGGCTCTTACCCCTGGCCGGGCTCTTGATTCTTTCCGGCGTGCGCGCGCAGGCGGCGCCGGAACCCCTTTTCAGCGAGATCCCGATTGCCGGGCTCTCGGAGCCTGCGGCCGACGGCGGCGATGGCCCGATCGTCATCCGGCGGCGGCTGTTGGGCTATGACGCGCAGCGGCTCGGCGATCGGCTGGAGGCGGTCCTCAATCTGTTTCCCGACGTAAACGCCGCCGTGGATCTTCACCTGCTTCCGGGCGGCCTCCGGGCCTGGTCCTCCGCCGACGGCGACAGCACGACATTGAGCCTGGTTGACGGACGGCTCAGCGGCTCGGTCCGGCTCCTCGACGGGCGCTTTTTCTCGATCATCGCGCGAGGCCCGGGCGTCTCGGAGGTCCGCGAAGTCCAGTACCAGCGGATGTTTCTGGGCGACGACGCCGTTCCAGCGCCGCCAGCCGAGCCGACGGCGCTGCTCAGCGAGGAGCCGCGGACGACAGAGCAGTCTGCTACGATTGACGTGCTGATCGCGGCCACGCCGGGGGCGGTCGCGGCGGCCGGCGGTCTGGCGGCGATGCGTGACAGGGCGCATTTGGCCGTTGCCGAGACCAATGCCGGTTGGGCGGCCAGCGGCGTCGGCGCCCAGCTCAACCTGGTCGGCGTGGAGCAGGTGGACCTCGGGCCCGGCGAGAGCGCTTCGGGCGGGTTCCTGAACGCCGCCACCCAGCATGCCGGGTTGAAGGCGCTTCGGGATCAGCTTGGGGCCGATGTCGTCTCGGTGTGGATTCAAGGACCGGCCGCCAACGGCGGGTTCATCGGTCTGGCGTGGATACTGCAAGGCCAGGGCGCGGGCTTTGCGAACAACGCTTACAGCGTGGTCGAGCAGAACTTTGCGCCTGGGCCCGGCTACGGCTTCGCCCACGAGCTGGGGCACAACCTGGGCTGCGCTCACGACCGCAATAACACCTCCAGCACGGGGGCCTTCCCGTTCTCGCACGGTCACCAGGACCCCGAGGGCGGCTTCCATACGGTGATGGCGTACGCCAACGGCTGCCCCGGCTGCGGACTGGTCAATCGCTGGTCCAACCCGCAGAGCTCGCTCAATGGTCGGCCCACGGGCGTGGCGCAGGGGCAGCCGAATGCGGCCGACAACGCGGCTACGATCAACGCCACCCGCTCCATCGCGGCGGCTTGGCGCGGCGGCGCTTCGGCCCCGCCTGCCAACCCGCCTCCGCCTGCCAACCCGAACCCGCCCTCCGATCCCAATCCGCCAACCAACCCCACTCCGCCGGTGAGTCCGCCGCCGCCCACGCCTCCGGCCCCGGCCGGGGCGCCACCGCGCATCCTCTCCTTGCAGGCCAACGGAACATCCGGCCAAACGGCCACGCTCACGGCGGTTTTCGAAGACCCCGACGGCGCCGCCGATATCCGCTTCGCCGAACTGCAGATCGCTGACACGCTGGGGACGGGCGGAACTTGTTGGATTCGCTACGACCAACGCGATCACGTCTTTCAACTCGTCAACGACCTTGGTAACGGCCTCAAGGGTCAAGTTTCACCGGGTTCCGGCGAGACGGAGAACAGCCAGTGCGCCGTGTTGGGCGTCGGATCGAGCGCTTCGGCTGCCGAGAACCGCGTAACCGTCGTGACGGCCGTCCGCTTCCGGAGCGCGTTTGCCGGGCCGAAGAAGATCTATCTCAAAGCCACTGACCAGCGGAATCTGCTCGCGCCGTGGCGGCAACTCGGCGAGTGGGAGGTGACGGCCGCAGCCGGTCCGCCC
>CAYOPA010000257.1:0-7838 GCA_964405625.1 uncultured Bryobacterales bacterium | reverse complement strand
CGGTCACGTCCATCGACCTGAACCAACTCTTCCAGTTCGCCAAGCCGGTCGCGCACAAGCGCGGCGCTTCCGGTTCGGCGGTCCAGGAGGGCGACGACACAGTAGAAGGGAACCTGCGGAAGTTCTGGTCCGAGTTGCTGGGCGCCGATTCAGTCGGACTCGACGACGACTTCTTCGAGTTGGGCGGCCATTCGCTGCTCGCGGTGCGGCTGCTAGCGAGAATTCGCAAGGCCCACAACGTCGACCTCGGGCTCACTTCGTTGTTCGAGGCCCGGACCGTTCGCCAGTTGGCGGCGATGATCCGAAAGCACATTGGCGGCGATGAGAGTGCGAGAAAGGCCTTCTCGTGCTTGGTTCCACTGCGCAAGACGGGGTCGAAGCCGATTCTGTTCTGTCTGCACGGCGTGGGCGGCAATGTGCTTGGTTACAACGCATTGTCCAACCTCCTTCCCGACGATCAACCGTTCTACGCCATTCAGTCCCACGGACTGAGCGGCGAGGGACAGCCCTCCGCGGATATGCGCGAGATAGCCGCCGGCTACGTGCGCGAGATCCTCGAGGTCCAGCCAGAAGGGCCCTACTATCTGTCCGGCTATTCTTTTGGCGGGGCGGCTGCCTATGAGATGGCAAATCAGCTAAAGGCGCTTGGTCACCGGGTGGCTTTTCTGGCTCTGTTCGATACCGATCGCCCGAACGCGCCGATGAGCCTCGGCCTGCGGATTCGGCTGAACGCCCAGCACTTCCTCAGCCTGCCCGCCGCCGATCGGAAGAAGTACGTGGCCCACAAGTGGGAGAACCTTACCGCCCGCCTGAGAAGCCGGGGCGAGACGCTTCCGGCGCCCGTCCCCGTGGCTGAGCCGACGGCCAACCAGTTGCAGCAAGTCCGCAGCGCGAATTTCAAGGCCTACTTGGGTTATCACGCTCCGGAGTACGACGGGCTGCTGCACCTGTTCCGCGCCTCCGAACTGGGTGATTCGGGGTTCCGCAGGCCCGGACTAGGCTGGTTCGATGTGGCGCTCGGAGGCGTTCGGGAAATCTGGATTCCCGGTAACCACATGACGATCCTTTACGAGCCGTGCGTCTCGACGCTCGCACGGAAGCTTACGGAAGTTCTGGACGAAGTCTACGCGAACGAGCGGCCGCGGGACCGCCGGACTCCGCTCGGTGATCGGGCGGGTTCGCCCCAAACCGACTCCGCTCTTGTGACGCTCTGAATTTGGAGAGTTATTGCTTGGCAACCACGGTCAACAGCCCTTTCGATCTCGCGGAATCGACGCAACAGCCTTCGAAGCGGGGCGTTTCGTTCGCTTCCCACTACGTCTCGCTGCTAATTCAGGCGCTGGTGATTCTCTACCTCGCCCAGCGGTTCCGGCTTGAGAACGAGCTTTTCCTGCTTGTGCTGCAAGTGAGCGTCGCCGGGTTTGCCGTTCACAGCTTGCTGCCCCGGCGTTTCCGCCTGTCGTTCTTCTGTTTCCTTTCGATCAGCGCCCTGCTCTATTGCATCGGATTGGATCAGGGCGGCTGGTCGCCCCTGTTGACCGCCACACGGGGCGCGTATCTGCTAGGCGGTGGCGCACTGTTGATCTCGATCTGCCACCTGCCGATCCGCTACGGCTACCGCGTGGCGCTTCTGGTGTTGGCAGCGGCGGGTCTCGCGCTGATCCGTACGGGCCCCTTTGCGTTATCGGCGGTTCAGTCAGCGTGGCCGATCTTTGCGGCGATGTTCACATTCCGCATCATGATCTATCTCTACGATCTGGACACTGTTAAGACGAAGCCCACGTTGCAGCAGACGTTCTCATACTTCTTCACCTTTCCGAACCTGTGGCTATACGTCTCCCCGATTCTCGACTTCAAGGCGTTCCATCGCTCTTACTACAACGCCGACGAGATCAAGATCTACCAGCGCGGAATTGTTTGGATCATGCGCGGAATCTTTCACCTGCTGCTGTGGAAGATCGTCTACTACCAGGTCTACGTCGATCCGGCCCGCGTCACCACGGGGACTGAGGTGGCGTTGTACCTGCTCGGAAACGTGGCCCTCTACCTGCGGCTCTCCGGCCAGTTCCACATCATGACGGGCATTCTTCACCTTTTCGGTTTCCACCTGCCCGAAACTCACCGGCTGTACTTCCTGGCCACTTCCGTGACCGACTACTGGCGGCGCATCAATATCTACTGGAAAGACTTCATGGTGAAGCTCTTCTTCTACCCGCTGTACACGCGACTCCGCCGGTATGAGATAAGTACGCGCGTTGTGGCGGCCACTTTGTTCGTGTTTTTCATCACTTGGCTCTTCCATCCCGTGCAGTTCTTCTGGATTCGGGGAACGTTCCCGGTGAAAGCCACGGATACGGTTTTTTGGGCATTGCTTGGCGTGCTGGTGAGCATCGGCGCGGTTCGGGAGCTCAAGGCGGCGGGCCGCAAGACGCTCGGCAAGAAGACGATTTCATGGATGGAATCGGTCACCCGCGGCGGACGCGCGGCCGTTACCTTCGTGATCATCACCCTGCTGTGGTCTATCTGGAGCTGCGACAGCCTGACGCAGTGGGCCGACCTCTGGCGCAGCGCCTCTATCGAGACCGCGGGTCTGATGCTGCTGGCCATGGCGGCCGTCTTTGTGGGCAGTCTCTGGTTTGAAGGACCGCTGGCCGGGAAGCTCCAATCGCTTTGGGAGAGTCATACGGAGCGCAGTTGGGCCAGGCCTTGGCGCGAGGCGATCGCCTACTGTTGCATCCCGGCCGCGGTGATGGTCGGCTCCACCAGCGGCCATGTCACCTCGCGCCTGTTTTCGGCAGAGGGACAAGCCATCGCCGCCAGCGTTTTCGAAACGCGTCCAAACAAGTCCGACGAAGAGTTCATGGTCCGCGGATACTACGAGGATCTAGCCGACACCAGCCGGTTTCAGACGCTGCTCAACGACGCTTTCCGGAACCAGCCCGCGGACTGGGTGCAGTTGGAGCAGACTCCTGCGATAGCGCCAGTCCACGACTTCCGTGTCGACGAGCTGGCTCCTTCGCGCGAAACGATCGTCAACGGTAAGCGCATCGCCGTCAATCGGCACGGCATGCGCGACAGCGACCACGATCCGGCCAATCCAGCCGGCGCCTTGCGCATCGCCGTTCTCGGCGCATCGCACGAGATGGGCTACGGAGTGGACCAGGGCGAGACGTTCAGCGATCTGCTCGAGGCGAAGCTGAGCTCGAGCAGACCTCCGGGATCCCGCCCGATCGAGGTCCTGAACTTCGCGGTGAATCACTACTCGCCAGTCGCACAGGTCGAAGTCGTCAAGCGAAAAGTGCTGGCCTTCCGGCCCGATGCCGCGCTATTGTTCGCCCATCGGGAGGATGTCGGCGTGGTGATGCGCCTCTTCGCGGAAGCGCTGCGCCAGGGCGTCTCGCTCGAGGAATATCCAGTGCTGGCGCGGATCGCCGAGCGCGCCGGCGTCGGCTCAAAGACGGCGCGTTCGATTGCCGAGCGCAGGCTGACCCCGTACTGGCCCGAAATGATCGAGTGGGCCTACGGCGAGATCGCCCGCGACTTCCGCGAGCATGGAATCGTTCCGATCTGGGTGCTCCAGCAGGGCGTCTATCCGTTCAAGGGAGTCGATGAGTCGGGCCGTATGGCGGCGTGGGCTAGGCAGTCCGGCTTCGAGGTGTGGACCATGGAGGACGTTTTCAAGGGAGTCGATCCGGCAACGCTGATCGTCGCACCCTGGGACACCCATCCAAACGCGGAGGGCCACCGCATGATTTCCGAGGAGTTGTATCGCCTGATCGAGTCCGCGCAACTTGTTCCAAAACTAACCGCGCGTTCTAAGAAACCGCGCCGGACACGGACCAAGCTCAGGTCGCCGGCCGAAACGGAAGCCAGCCACAAACTCTTGCCGCGGGAGCTTCGCACTGATGTCCTACACGCTGAACAAGATCGTCGAGCGGCTGCTCGTCCCTATTCACTGGTCGCGTGCGCGCCAGGAGCTTGGGCGACGATTGAAGGACGTGGCCACGCTCGAGGACGCCGTGGAATTGGTCTGGACATTCGACGGGCAAGGCCACTACAAGCGGCTCAAGCCGAACCAGGATCGTTGGGAGATCACGACACTCGCGCAACATGTGGCCGCCATTGAGCCCAAGGTCATCGTCGAGCTGGGCACACGCGGGGGCGGGACGCTGTTCATCTTCGCCCAGTGCTCGCCCGCTCTCGAGCACGTGATTAGCGTGGACCTGCCCGGCGGCATCCACGGCGGAGGTTACTCGCTGCCTCGCGGCAAACTGTATCGCGAGTTCGTGGCCAACAAGCCTCAGTGCAAACTGGACCTTCTCCGGCGCGACAGCCAGCAACCGTCCACCGTTGAGCATGTGCGTTCCCTTCTCAAAGGCAAGCCGATCGATTTTCTCTTCATCGACGCCGACCACAGATACGAAGGCGTGAAGCGCGACTTCGAGCTCTACTCCCCGCTGGTCCGCCCCGGCGGTCTGATTGCGTTTCATGATATCCGTCCCAACATCCAGGACGCGGATACTCAGGTCTACCGGCTATGGAATGAGCTCAAAGAAGCTGGATCCGATGTCGAGGAGATCGTTCACGAACCTTACCGAGGATACTTCGGAATCGGACTACTGCGCGTCCATTGATCCCATGATTCAAAGTAACTCCACCGTCATCACCCCGCCGCCAACGGATGCGGTCAAGCTCACCCCAAACGATGCAGCGGGCGAGCCCGGATTCTCTTTGGGCGGATTGTTGAAATCCGGGCAACTGCCGCTCGATACCCCGGCCGGCCGTGCGTTGTCGTTCCTGCTCGTTGTCGTCCAGTGCTTAGCCGTCTACTGGGTGATCCGCCGGTTCAGGATCGAGAACGATCTGTTCCGGCTGATCGTCCCGATGGCCATGGGTGGATTCATCATCCACCATTTCTTGCCGCTTCGCTTCCGCCTTCCGTTCTTTCTGGCTCTCTCGTCGGGCTTTATCTTCTACTGCGTTGGTCTCGATCGCGGAGAGTGGCACTGGCTGGACAGCGTCCAACGAGGCGGCGCGCTGTTTGCGATCGGCGTGGCGATCATCGCCATTTGCCGGCTTCCCATCCGCTTCCACTATCGTGTGGGGGCGCTTCTCGGCGCAGCCGTGGCCCTAGCCTTTTTCCGTAGTGGTTGGGTCAAGTGGGAGCCGCTGGACGCAGTTTGGCCCATCCTTGGCGCGATGTTCATGTACCGGACCGCCTGCTACATCTATGACATCGAACACGAACGGACGAAGTCCACCTGGGTTCACGCCCTCTCCTACTTCTTTCTCTTTCCGGCTCTCTGGCTGTTCGTGTTTCCACTCATCGACTTCAAAACGTTTGTCAGGGAGCACTTCAAAGGTCAGCCCACTCGCATCTATCAACGCGGCCTACAGTGGATGATGCGCGGGATTATCCAACTCCTGCTCTGGCGTTTGATCTACTTTCAAATGTACATCGACCCCGCTCGGATCGCCAACGGGACCGAGCTGGCCCAGTTCGTCCTTGCCAACATCGGATTGTACCTGCGGGTTAGCGGGCAGTTTCATTTTGCCATTGGAATCCTGCACTTGTTCGGCTTCGCGCTGCCGGAAACCAACCGTAACTATTTTCTTGCCTCGGACTTTGTCGACTATTGGCGCCGCGCGAATATTTATATGAAGGACTTCCTGATGAAGCTCGTCTACTACCCGCTGGTTCTGCGCTTCAAGAGGCTTGGCCCCACCGGCAGCGTCATCGCTTCCATCGCGGGCGTGTTTGGGCTGACCTGGTTCCTGCATCCCTACCAGACCTTCTGGATCGCCGGATCGTTTCCGCTCGGGGCCAAGGACGCAGTGTTCTGGGGACTGCTTTGTCTGGGCGTGATGGCGAGCTCGCTGCGCGAGCTCAACGCGCCGCGGAGGAATCGGACGGCCCCGTCGTGGAATGAGTCTCTGATGGTGGCCGGGCGAGCGGGCTTGACCTTCGTGCTGATTTCCGTGCTTTGGTCGATCTGGAGCGCGGACGATCTGACGCAGTGGTGGAGCATCTGGAGCCTCGCTGATTTCAGCACTCTGGCTATTGGTCTGGCCTCGTTCATCATCATTGCCGGCGGCCGTCTGGCGCTGGACAGACGGGGGCAGTCCGCCGCAGGCGCTCCGGCAGTTTCCGCCCCCGCCCTCCCGATTCGCTGGGCGATCGTGTCGTGCCTCGTACCGGCCGCCGCGCTGGTGGCTGCCTCGAGCGATTTCGTGTTCGACCGGCTCGATGAGCGCCAGCGTATTGTCGCGCAGAGTTTCTTCTCGAACACGCCCAACAAGTCGGGGGAGGAGTTCCTCGCGCGGGGCTATTACGAGAACATCATGGACGTGGCGCGCGTCAGTCCGATGCTCGACGGCGCGCTCAGCCGCCAACCGAGCAACTGGCAGTTGCTCGAGGAGACTCCGGCGGTGCGCGAAACCGTCGACCTGCGCACGCGCGAGCTCGTTCCTTTGACGCAATTGACGATCAACCGCGTCCCGTTCTCGACCAACCGCTGGGCGATGCGCGACCAAGATTATGCGCAACTCGCGCCGGCCGGCGCCACGCGCGTGGCGCTGCTGGGTTCATCCATCACAATGGGATGGAATGTGCCGAAGGAACAGACCTTTGAGGCGTTGGTCGAGCAGTCGCTCAATTCGGGCCCCGATTCCCTCAACGTGGAGATCCTGAATTTCGCCGTGAACGGGTACTCGATTGTTTCCGTCGTCGAGCATCTCGAACATCAAGTGCTGCCGTTCGCCCCCCACGTCGTCGCCGTCGTCGGCCACCCGGAGGATCCCGGCCGCGCCGTCTATATGCTGGCCAAGAGTCTGGCCATGGGCTACCAGCCCACCGACGAGTATCTCCGTGCGTTGCTGACCAAGGCCGACATCAACGAGAACGATCCACGAAACTGGATCGAGCGCAAGCTCGCACCGTTTGGGGAGGATCTCACCCGCTGGTCCTACCAACGGATCGTCTCCATTGCCCGCGCCAACGGCGCCGAGCCGTGGCTCATCTACTTGCCGGGCGTGCTGCAAACCTCGATCGGGGAGCTCGACTCGGGCTTGGTGGCCATGGCCGACAAAGCTGGATTCCGGACGATCCCGCTCTTCGACGTCTACTCCGCCACGCTCGATCGTTCCGCGCTGATGGTCGCGCCGTGGGACGCGCATCCCAACGCCGATGGGCACCGGTTGGTAGCCGCGGCGCTCGAGCCGCAGTTGCGTCCGTTGATCCTCTCGTTAAGGGCTACCGCCCGGAAATAGCGCTGCAGTCATGAACGCAACCGGTCAGCTCATCCATATCCTGTCGCTCTTGGCTTCGCGCGGCATTCCGCTCGGTTTGTGGTTCCTCATCCTTTGGCAGTTCCATCGGACCGTCATTCTGGTTACCGCGGGCGATCCCTCGGTGAGCCCGTATCTTCAAATGGTGGCGTCTTCCACGCGGGCGCGCGGCTTTGCGTTTCTGCTGGGAATACTAGGCGTGGTCTACGGATTGTGGCAGCGCTCCTTGCGGCTGCGCGCCGAAAAGATCCTCGAAGAGAACTTGGCGGTATGGAAACAGTCTTGACGCAGTCCCATTCGCTGATCCTGCCGTTTCTGCTGCTGGCTCTGTTCGGCCTGTGCCTCCACGTCCTGCTGTGGCGGAGCATTGCGATCGAGACTTTGTCCCTGGAACTGCTTCGGATCGAAGCCGCCCTGCTTTCCGAAGTCCCCCGGCGGTTGCACGCCGACGAGCGCATGCTACGATTTCAGCGCCTGCTCGCCAATTGCCGCAGGTATGCGGGCAGTCTCGTTTTCACGCGCCTGATTTTGGCGAGTGTCCTGCTGCCGGC
>CAYOPA010000256.1:0-7877 GCA_964405625.1 uncultured Bryobacterales bacterium | reverse complement strand
AGGCGCGGCGATTGGTCGCCGACCAGGTCGAGGCGCTGGAAAGCAGCGGGTTGCGCTCGGGATTGGATGTGAGCTTCGCCAATGCCGACTTGTCAGAGTCAAGGCTGCTGCTGGCGAACGCCGAAAACGAGATCCGCGCCGCTTTCGCCGATCTTTCCAACGCGATGGGATTTCCCGAGCCGCGCGAATTTGACTTGCAGGATGTCTTCGAAGTTCCGCCGTTGGCCGAGGATTCGACAGCGCTTGCGGAGTCGGCGATGCGGGCGCGCCCGGAGATCATGCAGCTCCGTCTGGAAGTGGAGTCGGCGGGACGGTTCGCCGACGCTGAGCGCTACCTGACTCGCCCGGCCGTGAGCGCGATCGCCGCCGGCGGCTTGTTGCCGGCGCATGATCCCGTTAACCTGCGCGGGCGCTACGCCGCTGCAGGAGTGAATGTGACGGTGCCCGTCCTCAACGGCCGGCTCTTCTCGGCGCGGCGCAGCGAGGCCGAGATGCGCGTCCGAGCGCAAGAGCAGACCCTCCGGGCGCTGGAGAATCAAGTCAAGCGGGATGTCTCGGTTGCTTGGCTGGGCGCCTACAACGCTTTTCAACGGCTGGACTTAACCGCCCAAATGTTGGCCTACTCCGACCAGGGCCTGGACTTGGCGCAGGCGCGGTACGACCTGGGCCTGAGCTCGATCGTTGAGCTCAGCCAGGCGCAGTTGGCGAAGACGGGCGCCGAGATCGCCAGCACGAACGCGCAATACGAGTACCGGATGCGGTATTCAATGCTGCTGTATCACGCCGGCGTTTTGCGGTAGCCGCTCGGGAGCGGCGACGGCCTTCACGAGCGTTGCCCGGACGGGCAAATCCCCGTGGATATCCAGCCGCACTAAAGCTTGCCACGCGGAGGGGACATCGTCGCCGTCGGTCGTCAACGCAGCCAGAACCTTGCTCATTTTTGCCGGATCGAAGAAGAACTCGCCGACGCCGTAAGTTCCCGCGGCGGAGCGTCCGGCCAGGATCAGCGCCTTCGACTCGCCCAGGTCCAGCAGGCTGATGAACCCGAAGTCCTCCACGATATTGCCGTCCCCATCGACCGAAGTTGGATAGATCGCGCCGCCGCCTCTCTCGGCCACGGAGCCGGGGACGATCTCGAACGCGCCGCCGCCCAGGTTCGTGCGGGTCCATTCGTTGATGTGCGGCGGACCCAACACCACAAGGTTGTCCGAGCGGGCTTTGTCCCAGTCGAGAAAGCGGCCCTGGGTGAGCTCGGTGGGAATCCCCAGCCGCTCCATTAAGATGCCCACGCGGTAGGCTGAAGCCGCCTCGCCCATGCCTGTATAGCTGTGTGGCTGGCGTTGCAGGTAGTCCAGCGGCGCCTCGCGCGACTCATGGTTGAGTGACGTCTCCAGATCCGCCCGCATCTTCGACGGCAGCGGAATCAAGTTGAGGTCGGCGCCCAGAGGCGGGCCGTCCAGGCGGCGATACAGCAGGACTTTCGGATTGGAGAGGACCACCAGGGTCAGCCGATCGGGGGGCCAGCCCAACAATCTTGAGTAAAGCAGCTTGGTCTCCGCGCTCATTCTTGGCGGCTGGGTGGAGAGGGCCTGGGCAAGAGGGTCCGGCTCAGGGCGGAGCAGGGAGGCGGCCGATGCTCCGAACAGGACCGCCACCAGCGTGAGAGCGGCGACGGCGAAAAGAGGCAGCGCTCGCCGGGGACGGGGGGCGCGGAAGGAATCGGGTCGCGGCCCCGAAGGCCGCGGAGCGGTCGTCTCTCGCGCGACGAACTCGGGAATGTAGGCGCCGCGCGGAACCCGAAGCACAACCGGCTCATCGTTGCCTTCTTCCTCGAAGTAGCGCTCCAGCCGGGCGCGCAGCAGCCGGGCCTGTACCCGAACGATGTTATCTTCGCCGACGTTATATCCAGGTTTTCGACCGAAAACCTCGGTTCCAACTTCGTATTCCTTGATCTGCTCAGCGCAACCCTGCTCCGTCTTTTCGCAAATGTGCCGCAAGAACGCCTGGAGCTTCTTGGCTCGACGGAAGTGATCGCTGGCGCAGATGCGATCAACCAACGCGCTGCGCTCTTCGGAAGCCATGCTCATTTCTCCGTATGCCGCTGGTTCCGCGCCAAAGACCGATGTCCTGGGCAAATATTTGAAAATAAACGCTTAGAACGCATCGGTTTCCCTCGCGGTTACCGTGAAATCCCCTGGCCGACGGCAGTATAACGCGGTATCATCCAGCGGCGCAAACCGGGACGGATGTTTTTACATCCTGCGTCTCGGCGCGCACTGGGTCCAAGAGGAACAAGGGGCTGTATGAAAGGAAATCCCGCACGACTTGGGATCGCATTCTCGATATTGCTACTCGTCTCGCTGGCCGCGCCGAGCATGCGCGCCCAGGAGCTCCGGGGCAAGATTCAAGGCGTCGTCTCCGACGGCGCGGGCGGCGTCATCCCCGGAGCCGACGTCACACTACGCAACGTTGGCACGGCCGTCGAAACCAGTTCGCAAACCAACGCCTCCGGCGTCTACGTCTTCGACTTTGTGCTGCCGGGCCAGTACAACCTCACCGTCCAGTCGGAGGGTTTCCGCACCTTTGTGCAGGAGAACATCCGCGTCCAGACGCGCGCGGACATCACGGTGAACGCCGCGCTGGAGATCGGCGCGGTCACCGAGTCGATTACCGTGACCGAAGAGCCGGTGGCGGTCAAGTTCAACTCCACCACCATGGAGACGACACTCGACACGAAGATGACCGAAGAGCTGCCCATGATCCACCGCCATCCTTTGCTGATGGCGATGCTGGACCCGCAGGTCGTTTACACGAGCGGCTCGAGCGAGCGCAGCGCCTACCACCACTGGGCGGGCAGCCGCATGGACGTGGGCGGCGGAACGGAGCTCAAGAACGAGATCCTCATCGACGGCTCGTCCAATACTTGGGGTCCGAAGACCAACTACGTCCCCCCGATGGACGCGGTCAGCGAGCTCAACGTCCAGCAGAACCCGACCGACGCCGAGTTCGGCCACACCGCGGGAGGCGTGCTGAGCCTGCAGATGAAGTCGGGCACCAACGATTGGCACGGCACCGCCTACTACTTTGGCCGCAACCCAAACCTCAACGCACGCGCCGACTCCTTCAACAACTCGCCCAGCGTGATTCGCCGCAACTTGTGGGGCATTACCTCCGGGAACCCGATCATCAAGAACAAGCTGTTCAGCTACGTGGCCTACGAAGGCCAGGACGAGCGCGCGCCGTCCAATCTGAACCGCACGCTGCCCTCGGCGTTGGAGCGCACCGGTGATTTTTCCCGCTCACTGACCGCCGCCGGCGTCTTGCGGCCGATCTATGATCCGATGACGACGACCTTCGTGGACAACCAAGTCAATCGCCAGCAATTCGCCAATAACGTGATTCCGTCCACGCGCTTTGATCCCACGTCGGTGCGGCTGATGCGCGATGTCTGGGAGCCCAACCGCGCGGGCGACAACGCCAGCGGGATCTTCAACTATCGCAACACCTTCAGCGTGCCGTTCAACTACTTCAACGTGATGGTGCGCGAGGACTGGAACGTCAACGACAAGCTCAAGGTTTTCGGGCGTTGGAGCCGCTTCAAGACCCTACAGACAACGCCGCTGATCACCAACTCCCCCGCACAGGGCACCGGCGGCAGCGAGCGCAACTCCAACACCTACCAAGGCGATGCGGTCTGGACCATCAACCCGACCACGGTCTTCAACATTCGAGGCTCGTGGAATCGTCCCGTGGACAAGTTCCAGGATCCCGATTCCGAAGTGCCCAACTACGACGACTTCTGGCCCGGCAATGGCTGGTACAACTCCTACGCCCAGGAGCTGCCCCAGAACTACTACCCCGGCTACCGGGTCCAGGTGCCGGGCTCGGACTCCTCTTTCGGACGGCGCAACTACTGGTTCTCCGCGCCGTACTTCTGGAACCTCTCCTCCAAGCTGTCGATGCAGAAGGGCAAGCACTACGTGAAGTTCGGCGGCGAGTACCGCAACTACATCGGCAACACGGGATTCTTCCAGCCCTTTGAGTTCCGCTTCTCGCCGGCGCTGACGGCCGATACGTTCATTAACCCCAACACGCGCAACTCGGGCGACGCTTGGGCGACGATGCTGCTCGGCGCGCTCGGCGACGACTCCCGCATCCAGACCACGCCGCTGTATAAGGGCCGTGTGCCGTTCTACGGCTTCTTCCTGCACGACGACTTCAAGGTGTCTCAGCGGCTGACGCTGAACCTCGGCGTGCGGCTGGAGTACGACGGCGGGCTGAAAGACGCGCGCGGGCGCTTGTCCCGCGAGCTGGACCTCAACGATCCCATTCCAGAATTCCAAGGCGCCGGCGCCCCAATGCTGCCGTCTTCGGTCACTGCGATTCGCGGCGGCCAGCCCAGCAATACCGGAGCATGGCGCTTTACCGACGGCGCCGGACAGGCGGCCTACGATCCGCCGCTCATGCTGATGCCAAGAATCGGCGCGGCGTATCGCCTCAACAACAGGACCGCGCTGCGCGTCGGCTACGGCCGCTTCATGATCCCGACCTCCGTCAACATCGATGGCGGCATCAACCTCAACGACTCGATCCCTTACGCCGGCTTCGAGCAGGATTCCAATCCGCTGCCGATCCTCGAAGGACGGCCGCAGTCGTTTCTCAACGACCCGTTCCCGGCGAACCGCAACCCGCTGGTTCCCATCCCGGGCCGCGCCAGAGGCCGTTACACAGCGCTCGGCAACACCGGGCAGGACCGCTACTTTGTCGAGAACCCCAAAGCGGCCTACAACGATCGCATTAACTTCTCGCTGCAACAGCAGGTGATGGCCGGCATCGTGCTCGACTTTACCTACTTCATCAGCCGCGGCGGGAACCAACACTATCAGTTCCAGCCGAACCTGCTCGATCCGCGCTTCGGCTTTGAGCATGGCGCGCTGATTAATCAACAGGTCGATAACCCGTACTTCAATTTCGGCAGCCCGGACACCTTCCCCGGCGGCCTGCGCAATCGGGCGCGCGTTCCCATCAACAACCTGTTGAGACCACACCCCTACTACGGCGACCTCCGCGCCTGGCAGACCGCCGGCCGCCGCATACATTACCAGGCCTTTCAATTCAAGGCGCAGAAGCCTTTCAGGAACGGATTCACTTTCCTGACCGGGTACAACTACAACGTCCGCAGGAACGACGAATTCTACGATGATGTCGACAACGTCGATCAGCGCTTTACGATGATCAACGACGACAACCCGCGTCACAAGCTCAACTTCTCCGGCGTTTATGAGTTCCCCATCGGTCGCGGCCGGAAGTGGGGCGCGAACTGGGGCAAGGCTCTCGACGCGGCGATCGGAAACTGGTCAACAAGCTTCTCGTACGAGTACATCAGCGGGGAATTCCTGCGCTTCGGCGGCTTGCTGGAGAACGGCGATCCGCGGGTGGAGACGCAGACCCGCGAACGGATGTTTAATCCTGAAGCGTTCAGCCTGTTGCCCGCATTTACCCGCCGCACCAACCCCTGGCAGTACTCCGGTCTGACCGGACCGCGGTTCAGTAATCTCGACGCCACCCTGGCCAAGCAGTTCAATATCACTGAAAAGGTGATGTTTGAGTTGCGCATGGAGGCGTACAACCTGACGAACAGCTTTATGGCCGGCGGAATTGACCGCAATGTCACCAGCCAGCGCTTTGGTCAGATCAACGGGCAAAGACCGGCTTTCTTCGGCCGGCAGCTCCAATACGGCGGACGCTTCCGCTGGTAACCCGCTCAGCAGGCTGAGTCAGCCTCCGCCCCGTCCGCGGCCCCGATCGGGAGGCGCGGGCGGGGCGGAGTTACTTGGCCGGGCAGGAATGCCCAGCCCCACTTGCGCCTACGCCGTCACGGCTGTGTCGCCGCGTTATCGAGTTGGCGCAGCTTCTCAAACGCCGCCAGATGTTCCTTCGACTTCTCCCCGTCGCCTGTCTGTCGGTAGAGCAGCCCGAGTTGGTAATGCGCCGTCCGCGCCACATCCGGCGTCGATTCCATCGACAGCGCCCGCAACAGCGCCTGCTCGGCGCCGGGTAGATCCTTCTGGCGCAGCAGCGCCTTGCCGAGCTCCGCCCAGGCCTCCACGATTCGCGGGTCGCCTTCGACCGCCGCCCGCAGATGCTCGGTCGCTTCGTCGTTGCGCCCGATCTGCTGCAACACCACGGCGTAGCGGTAGCGCACGGTCGGGTTGTGCGGGCTCAGCGCCAGCTCTTCGGCGTAACTGACGGCCGCTTCGTCGTACTTCCCATCGGCGGCCAGTAGCTCGGCGATCGCGCCGCGCACGCCCGGCATGTTGGGGTCGATCTCCGCCGTGCGCCTGTACTCGTCGATAGCCAGCTCCGGGCGGCCGTTGTAGGCGTGGTCCTCGGCCATCGCTAGATGCGCGCGGGCGGAGTCGGGCGCCACCGCCAGCAGACGGCTCTGTACCTGCGCTCCGGCGCGTTGGTAGGCGCGGCCCAGGTAGAAGAGCCGGTCGGGGTCTTCGGGAGCGGTGTCGCGGGCCGCTTCCAGATGCGGTATCGCCTGCTCGTTGCGCCCGGTTTCCAGCAACGCCAGCCCCAGCCAGAACTGCGCGTCGGAGCCTGACTCGGCCTCGGTGCGCGCCGTTTCGAGGGTCTCAATGGCCTCTTCGTAGCGCCCCAGCATCAAATAGTCCAAGCCCAACAGCGTGCGCACGCCCGGGGTATCGGGCCGGAGCTGCAAGGCTTTTTCAAACGCCGCCGCCGAGGCCGGCCACTGCTTGCGACGGTGCTCCACCTCGCCTAGGGTCAGGAAGACCTCCGGCACGGAGTCGGAAATTCGGGCGGCGGCGGAGAGCTCGCGCGCGGCGTCATCCAAGCGGCCCGCTTGGCGCGCCTCCAGCCCGGCGCGGACATGTTGCGCGAACTGCGCATCCACCTGCGCCGGAGCCTGCGCGACCGAAAGCAGGACGGCAACCAGCAAGGCCCAGCGCATCACCCGGCTATTCTCCCACAGCGCCGGAGGGCTCCCGCACGGTAAGAATCCGGTCGGCGGCTACATTCTCCAAGAGCTCCCGGAGTCCGCTGGGCCATAGGATCTCCAGGCTCTCCACGCGGGGCGCCTCACCCAACCCGAAGTGCGCGCGGCGGTCGTTGGAGGACATATAGCTGCCCGCCATGGAGACAGTCCGATGCAGCCGCCGCCCGTCCGCGAGCGCCGCCGTGATCCGAGCGCCGACCCCGTCCCGGTTGCTCGCCGAGCCGACCAGTTCGACCAGCAGCCAATGGGCGCCGGAGGCTTGGTTCAGCAGCACGGTCGCCGGCTCGTTGTTGTTGTTGACGACGATGTCGATGTCGCCGTCGTTGTCCAGGTCCCCGAAAGCCGCCCCCCTGGCGGCGTGAGGCGCGGCAAAGGCCGCCCCGGCGCTCCCTGAAACATCCTCAAAGCCAGCGCCCGTGTTGCGCATCAGCAGAAACGGCTCGCGGTAGGGAATACCCGGCTGGGTCGTCTCGATGTTGTCCATCACGTGGCCTTGGGCGACAAAGATGTCGAGGCGGCCGTCGTTGTCGTAATCCACGAAACCCGTCCCCCAGCCGGAGCTGCGCTCGGAGATAGTTCCCACGCGCGATTCCGTCGACACGTAGTCGAAAAAGCCGTCCGCGTTGCGGTACAGGGCGTAACGTTGCAGCGCCAGGGCGTTGACGAACAGGTCCGGGCGGCCGTCGCCGTCGTAGTCGCCGGCGGCGACGCCCATGCCCGCCTCCGCCATGCCGTCGGCATTGTAGGCGGCGCCGGCCAACAGCGCATCGTCCACGAAGGTCCCGTCTCCTTGGTTGAGCCAAAGCTGGTTCGGCGTCTTGTCGTTAGCGACGTAGATGTCGGGCCGGCCGTC
>CAYOPA010000255.1:0-7905 GCA_964405625.1 uncultured Bryobacterales bacterium | reverse complement strand
TCCTCCGCTAGCTTAGCGGCGGAACGCTCTCTCCTGTTCCAGCTGGGGCGGGACAGGATGGCGTGGGTGGCGGAAACGTTTCAATGACAGCGGCTACGGCAGCTTGCGGACAGTGACGTCGCCCACGGGGTCGTTGCCCAGATGGTGGACGCGCGGGCGGCCGGCGGGCTCGAACCAGGCGGCCAGCGTGGCCGGACCCGCCGGCAGATCGAAGACGGCCGTGGGGTTATCGGCCGCTACCGCCTGCTCCTGGCGCGCGCCGTTGACCTCGACGACGATCTTTCCGGGGCGGCCTTTCTCCTCGTCGCCGAGCAGCACGGTCAACTCATACGAGCCGGGATCGTCGATGTGAACGCTCCAGGAGGTAGGACGGCCGTCAACGTAGGTGGAGTCCTGGTAGCGGCACAGAACGGCGGCGTTCTCGCGCTCGGCGCCCAGGCGGATGACGCCGGGGGTGAAATCGCGGCTGCCGCGCACATTCTCGAACCATGCGTCGTAGCGGGCGCGCAGGTCCGCCACGATCTCGGGCTCGCGGCCGGCCAGGTTGGTCAGCTCGCCGTGGTCGCCCTCCAGGTCATAAAGCTCGACGGGAGGCTCGCGGCTGAACGGCGGGTCCTCGCGATTGAAGGTCCCGGGACCGAGGACGAGCTTGTAGCGGTCAGTGATGACGGCGGCGTTCTGACCGGGACGAACCTCCAGGCCGCGGTGGACTTGGGTGAAGTGGGTGCGTTCGGGGCGATCGGCTTCCTCGTTCAGGAGCAGCGGGACCAGGCTGCGCCCGTCGAGCTCGGCCATGGCCACAGCGGGCAGGCCCGCGAGCTCCGCAAAGGTGGGCGTCACGTCAACGTGAGCGGCAAAGGGCTTGATCTTCCGCGGCGGGCCGAAGCCGGGGCCTTGCCACAGGCTGATGGCGCGAACGCCTCCTTCGTAGACCGAGGCCTTGATGCCGCGCAGCCCGGCGCGATAACGATCGTGCTGCGGCCCGTTGTCGGTGATAAAGACGACGACGGTGTTGTCGCGCAGCCCCAGGGCGTCGAGCTTGTCGAACAGCCGGCCCATGTTGTGGTCAATGTTCTCGACCATGCCGTAGACCTTGGCCGTGTCCTCGGGGACGCCCGCGTCGACGTAGGGCCGCCAGTACTCCTCGGCGACCTGTAGCGGGTCGTGCGGCGTGTTGGTGGCGAGATAGACGAAGAAGGGCTCGGTGGAGCAGCGCGTGATGAAGTCCAGAGCGGCGTCGAAGAAGATGTCGGCGCAGTAGCCCTTGGCTTGGAACTTCTCGTCGTTACGCCACAACCAGGGGTCGAAGTAGGAGTTGGGCCGGTCAGGGGATTGGTCAATGCCGCCGGACTTGTGCCAGACCGATTCCTCGAAGCCCTGGTCGATGGGGCGCATCGGGTCGTTGTCGCCGAGGTGCCACTTGCCGAAGTGCCCGGTGCGGTAGCCGGCTTCGCGGAGCATTTCGGCGATGGTCGTTTCGTCGCCGTGCATCTTGGCGCCGCCGCGAGAGGTGTGGACGACGCCGGTGCGGTAGTGATAGCGGCCCGTCATCAGAGCGGCCCGTGTGGGCGAGCAGACGGGCTCCACGTAGAAGCGCTCGAATTCGACGCCCTGGGCCGCCATGCGGTCAAGGTTCGGGGTGCGGATGCGGTCGTTGCCGTGGGCTCCCAGGTCGCCATAGCCCTGGTCGTCAGTGAGCACCAGGACGAAGTTGGGACGGGCAGCGTCCGGGGCCGAGGCGCCGCAGCCGAGCGCGAGCGCGGCCAAAGCGAACAGTGCAAACCGCATCGCCCGCCAGTGTACACTTTTAGCTTGAAAAGTTCGGCCTACAACGACATGCTCGGCATCCGCATCGCGGAGATCCACGACGACGGAATCACGGTCGAGATGGAGGTCACGCCCGAGCTCTACAACTTCTACGGAGTGCTGCACGGGGGCGCCTCGGCGAGCTTGGCGGACGCGGCGATGGGCATTGCGATCACGCATCACTACCCCGAAAACACGACGGCGACCGTGGAGCTGAAGATCAACTACATGCGGCCGGTCTCCAACGGCAAGGTGTCGGCAAGGGCTCGGTTCATCAAGACCGGACGAACGCTGATCGTGGGCGAGGTGATCGCCGTGCGGGATGACGGCGCGGAGGTCGCCCGGGCGCTGATGACCTATATTCTGCTGCCGGGGACGCCCGAATAGCCGACTACCGTGTTATTGGATGTAGCCCAGGCTCTCCAGGGCCTCTTTGTCGCGGTCGGTCATGCGGTTTTCCCCGCTGCTCAGGTCCGTTGACTTGTACCACTTGCTCAAGGCCTGCGATTCTTTCTTGTAGACTCTATCGCCCGAGCCGGGCTTGAGCGGGCTGCTTTCGAACGGGTCCTTCACCAAGTCAAAGACTTCCAGGTTCTCCTTGCTCGCCTGCCAGATCACCTTCTGTGATCCGGCGCGGTAACCGACGAGCTCGGGGAAGTCCAGCCCGCGCAGCCACACCTTCGACAACCACTTGGGCATCAGCCACTTCTGCCCCGGGAACGCCACAAAGCGCACGGTGCGGTCCGGCAGCGCCTCGTCGCCGGTCAGGCTCTTGGCCAAGCTGCGACCGGCGTATTCGGTCGGAATGTCGGCCTTCGGGTCAGCCTGCTTGACAGAGAGATCCATCAGCGTCGGCAGGAGGTCCAGCGTGGTGACTTTGCTTTCGACAACCTTGCCCGGCTTGATCGTGCCGGGCATGCGGAAGATCAAGGGGATATGCACCACGTTTTCATACAGCGAGTGGCTGTGACCCTGGTAGCCGCGTTCGCCGAGACTCTCGCCGTGGTCGGCGGTGATGATGACGATGGTGTTCTCTTTTAGCCCCATCTCGTCAACGGCGTCCACCAGCTTGCCGACCCAATGATCGGTGTAGAGGATCTCGCTGTTGTAGGCTTTGACGTCGTTCAGCACTCCCTCTTGGCCGCGTTCCGCGGTTCTGTCCGGCTTGCCCGTCTCCTTGGTTGGCTCAAAGTCGGGGCGGAAGTCATAAGGGGAGTGGGGGTCGAAGAGATGCACCCAGGCGAAGAACGGTCCTTCTTTGTTCTCCCTTATCCAGTCGATCGCACGCGGCGTCACATCCTCGGCGTAGCGCATCGAGTTGATCATCTGGTAGCTGCGGCTGAGGTCTTCGTCATAGACATCGAACCAACTGTCCATCTTGGTCAGCCGCTTGGTCAGAGGCCAGGCGCTGACGAACGCTCCGTTTTTGTACTTGTAACGTTGCAGGATCTGCGGCAGCATCAGGAACTTGCTGTCCGCCGGGATCGAGAAGCCGTTAAGCTTCGCGCCGTGCTCCTGCGGGTAGCGGCTAGAGAACATCGAGTAGTGCGACGGCGCCGTCCGCGAGGTGACGGTGTAGGCGTTGGCGTAACGGACGCCCTCGGCGGCGATCCGGTCGATGTTTGGACTGGTTTCCAGGTGATAGCCCCAGGCCGACAGGTGGTCGGCGCGCAGTGTGTCGATCGTAATAAAAAGTACGTTCGGCAGCTTGGATTTGGGGATTTCCGGAGTTGCGGAACCCGAGAAAGAGAGGACCAGGGCGAGCGCTAGTGCTAGATACGCAATGGTATGTCGTCGCACGACTCGATTGTACCTTGCGCGGCCAATTTTTGTTGACCTCGGCCGTGCGAGAGCTTGTCTGATCCTATGCCTCGAACGCGCCGTGCCGGTTTGTACCGTTCTTCGTCGCCGAGTCGACCGGCCGATTGGGGTCCGTCCGGCGCGGGCGGATGCGGCGGGGCGGGTCCTCGGCCAGCCCTTCCACCTGCTCGATGGCGCTGTCCAGCAGCACGAGCTCGCCGCGGAGCTCAGTGATGGCCTTGTAGATCAGCTCGGTCGCAACCTCTGACTGTGCGCATTTCTTCAGCAACATGTCTTTTGCCCTCGGTATTTGGGTCATGGCATTTACCTGGCAGGCTCCCCGCAACTACGGCGCCAAAGTGACAAGCCGATGGAAATTCCCTCAAGTAAAGGCGTTTCATGGAAAAAGGATCAGGCCCGCAGCCGTGGACACGGATGCGGGCGTCTCGATGAGACAGTCGTGAGACAAACTACTCGGCCGTTTGGAGACGGTGCTGTTTCAGCACCCAGTCGCGAATGAGCCGATAGCCGGGCTCGTCGGGCTCGTAGCGGACGCCGCCCTGGTGGCCGTCGTCCTCGCCCGTTTGGATGTTGAGCGGCTTCATGATGAACTTGGATTTCTCCACGTCCGCCAGGTCCACGCGCTGCTGCATGCGACGATAATTGGTCAGTAGGTCGTCAGGGGCGATGTAGCCGGCGGCGTCGGGCGGCGCCAGGTAGAGGGTCGGCACGCGGCCGGGCACGCCGTGGCAGGAGATGCAGGCGCGGTTGTCGCGGTCGCTGATTTTGTTGAGCTCGGCGAAGACGTAGTCGCGGAAGTGCAGCAGATCGGCTATCCACTCGTCATCGGCGGTCAACCGCCGGACTTCCACGGCCTTTTCGCCGCTCTGCTCGGCGATGAGCTTGCGCAATTGGCCGCCGTAGACCTCGTCATCGCTGTTGAGGATGTTCTGGATGCGGGTCTGGAGCTGCGGGACCGGTTCCTTGTCGACATACTCGGCGAGAGCCTTGCGGATGTCGGGGTTGCGGCGCAGGGCTGTTTGATTGGCTAATCGGATCGCTTGCTCGCGAATCTCACGGGGAGCTTCGACGGAAAACCAGCGCGTGAACATCCGCACCACGTCTTCCTTGGCGGCGACGATGGGGTCAATCACGTCCACGCCGGCTGCGTCCTTGGAAAACAGTGAGCCGGTCCCTTGGTCGGGCTCGACCTTGATGTAGTCGAGCCCGAAAACGTAGTTCGGCTCAGCGTCGGGGTTGGCGCCGAGCATGTGGACGGTGAGCTGGTTGTCGCCCTCTTGGAGTTGGTGGACGCCGAGCGAGACCGGGCCGCTGCCACTGAGCGACGGCTTGTAAAAATCCCACGGGTCGCCAAAATCTTCACCATTCAGCGAGAAGCGCGCGGTTCCCATCTCGCGGTCGTAAAGGAAGGCCGCGACCAACGAGTAGGCGCCGGCTTCCGGCGCGGGCAGCAGGAACGTGAGCTTCGCGCCTGGCACGCCCTCGCGCCACCACAGCACGGTATTGCGGCTGGCCAGCCCGTCGGGCACAAGCTGCTCGGTGGTCCGTCCGAAGGTCAGCTCCGCGACCTGGAGGTTTTCGGCTTCGATGGCGCCTTCCAGCGCTTCTTCGGACGACAGCGAGCCCTGCTGGTAGGAGAGCATCCACTCCGCCGAGGGCAGCCAGAGCTCGGGCTTGCCGCCGGCGACAAATTCGAACGCCATCGGCCGTTGCAGGCTGCGATTTTCGCCCAGGATCTTGCCCAGCAGCGCCGCCTGCTCGTCAAAGCCCGCTGCTTCGGGCTCTGGCGCCGGGCTGGGCGCGGGACGGCCCACTAGCGCGCGCTCGGGCGACGCCGGAGCGGCGGCTCGCGGTCCCAGGCCGGTGAGCAGGCGGTAAAGCTCGCGCTCCTGCTCTTCGCTGACGCCGTCGAAATCCCATTTCACCTTCGACAGAAAGCTCACCAGCGCGGCGGCGTCCTCGTCGCGCTGGTCGCGCAGGAAGCGGTGGACGGTGTCGAGCATCGGCTTGAGCGTCTCCGGCGTTGCCCGAAGCTGGATGGCCTGCGGATTGGCGAGGGCTTTGGCCGCGACAGCCACCATTTCGAGGTCCCCGGACTGGAGCAGGGTGAGTAGATCCCCCTGGAGCTCGGCGTGGTTGATATTGGCGGCGCCTTCGAGGGCGATCTTGCGCCAGGGAATCTCGCCGTCGGGCTCGTTGCGGTAGACGGCCAGCACGGCGTCGCCAAGAGTCTTGCTCGCACCTGGGGTCGAGTAGCCCATCTGGCCTGGGCCGCCGTCGTTTCCGCGCTCCTGGAAGTGCGTGGCGGCGACCGCGGCCAGCCGCCGGTCGAGGCGCCGCCGGTCGTCGCCCTGGAGCGAGGCGCGGCGTTCGTCCAGGAGCTCGTAGAGCAGGGTGAGCTCGTGGTACTGCTGGTCGATGTTGTCGCCGCCGGTTTGGTTGGCGATCTGGCCGTTGACGATCAGTATGGAGGCCGCCGAGTAGCGCAGGGCTGTCTCGACGTGGGCGTTGTCCTCGGCGCGGCTCAGGCGTTCGGCCCAAGCCTGGTTCAGGATCGGCCGCATCTCGGGATTCCAAACCCACCAGCGCCAGGAAGCCTTGGGCAGGTAAGCGCGAACGCCGGGGTGCGGATCCTCAAACCCGTCGGCCATCCAGCGGGCGAGCTCGGCCGGCTCGATGCTCGCGCCGGGGCCGCCGAGGTCGGCGCGGGTCACCAGCGCCTGCGCCGCCGACTGGCGGGTGCGGTCGTCGCCCTGCCGTAGGGCTTCGCCCAACGCCTGCCAGCCCTTGTCGTCAAGCAATAACTGGCGTAGGGACCAAAACGCGGCCTCGCGGCAGCCCTTGACGGGGTCGCCCAAGCCGCGGATCAGCGTCTCCACGCCGTCTTCGGCCAGCGCCCCGCCCAAGGCCAGATAGGCGTGGCGGCGGACCAGCGGCTGCTCGCTGCGGGCGGCCTCCTTCATCAGGTCCGAGAAATCAGCCCGGCCAGTCTTCTCCAGCGCCCGAACGCGGGCCAGCTCCTGCAAGGGCGTCTCGCCAGGGCGCGGCTCAAAATCTTCGCGCTTCCACTCCGGCGCGCCGCCGGGGTAGAGCCGACTGAGGGCGCGGATCACGTAGGCGTTGGTCACAAAGCCCGTCTGCGCGGCGCGATTCCACAGACCGTAGGGGAACTGCGAGCCGAGCAGCCAGTCGACGGCGCGTCGGACTGGCTCGTCTTCGGGGCCGTATCCGGCCGCGCGTAGGGCGATCAGGGCGACGGCGGTGGGCGCGGCGTCAGGTTCCTCGTCCATGCGCTTCCAGCCGTCGCCTTCGGGCAGCCCAAGGTCGAACCCCCAGCCGCCGTTGTCCTGTTGCAAGTCCAGCAGGCGGTCGAGGTCGCGTTTCGCCTGCCTTTCGAGGGCGTCATGAAGCTCTTTGGCTGCGGTCACGCGTTGCGGGTCGCGGTCGCTGAGCCGCTCCACGGTCGCTAGATACTCGTCCTTGCTGGGGAACAGGTCGTGGAAAAACTCGATCCGGTGGCCCAGGTCGTCGGTGACCTTCAAGTTGTTGTCGCCGGTTTCCAAGATTTTGCGGGCCTTTTCCTCCAGGCCGAGGAAGTATTTCGGGTCGCCGGTATCGCGCCAGGCTCGGTCCAAAATCTCGACGGCGAACTTGAAGACGACATTGGGGCCGAAGTTGGAACCCTTGCCTGCGGCGTTGATGCCCTGCGGATCGGCCGTGAGCAGCACGTAGTTGGCCGTGCGGCGCTGCTGATGGGAGTGCAGCTTCTTGGGCCGGAAGGTGCGCTCGTGGAGCGTAATGTTGCGGCCGGCGACGCGGGAGCCCGCCGGGGCGTCGCCCAGGTCGTTCGGCGCCAGCGAGGTGTTCGCGGCGGCGTCCGGCAGCTTGATGGTCGGCCGCAGGCTCTCATACATCGTGTTCACCAGCCGCCGCTGGTTCTGGCTGGTCCCGTCGGGCCGATAGCCGTGGCGGAAGGCGTCGGCCACGCCCCACACGCCGCTCTGGGTGTGGCAGCTCATGCAGTTTTCGCCGAACAGGCTGGAGCCATCGCGGACGCGGGTGTGGATGGCGATGTTGCGGGGCCGGTGGATGAGCCAGGCGTCCACCTCGGCCAACTGATAGTAGATCGCCTGCCGCACGGCCTCGCGCGGGTCGCGGTACGGCGCGCCGTCGATCAGGCGCAGCTCCAGCTCATAGGCCGGCTGGTTGGCTTCCACGCGCAGGTAGTAGGTCTCGCCGGGCTGGATCAGCCGAGTGATAAAGGAGCGGAAGTTGTCG
>CAYOPA010000254.1:6608-7909 GCA_964405625.1 uncultured Bryobacterales bacterium | reverse complement strand
GCCCGGATATACCCGATGCTGAACGCCCAGCCCGTCTTGGCGTCGCCCACCATCGTGGGCACGTGGTCCGCGATCAGAATCCCTCGGAAATCCACATCCACCAGCGTCCGCATGAGCTGCTTCATGTCGGTGTAGCCGTCATCGACGTAGGTCTCCACAAAATCCGGGATCGGGCCGGTGACGTTGCGGAAGTGGATCTTCCACAGCTTGTCGAGCTTGGCGAACTCGCGGACCGCGTCGAGCACGTTCGCGCCGGTGTGGACGCCGCCTTCCATCCAGGTGCCGCAGCACAGGCAGCAGCCCACGTTGTCGCTGTCGGCGATCTCAAACGCGCGCTTGTAGCCGTCCAGCGTGCCGAACATGTGGCGCGGCACGCCGCCGAGCTCCGGCACGGGCGGGTCGTCCGGATGTACGCCGATGCGCACGCCCATGTCCTCGGCCACCGGCGTCACGCGCTTAATGAAATACTCCCAGTTGTCCCAAAGCTCTTCCTTGGAGAACTTGCGGCCGTGGCTCAGCGGGCTTTCGAAAACCTCGCCTGCCCAATAGCCCTTGGCGTCTTTCATGTGGAAGGCGCGCGCCGGAGCGCCGCCGCGCGTTGTCTCGCGCTCCGAGCTCCAGATGCCGTTGCCCATGTGGGCGTAGGTGGTGTAGTGGATGCCCGCCTTGCCGATGTTTTGCAGGTAGCGCTTGTACTCCTCGATCTTGGCGTCGCGGCCGTCGAGCCCGAGCGTCACTTCAGGCATGTTGTGGACGCTGGTGTCGCCCATGTTGGCGATCTTCAGCCCGGCGGCCTCGACGCGGTCCTTGTGGCCCTTGAAGTACTCGTAGGACGTGTTCCGCCCGCCGATGGAGACGTACTCCACGCCCATCTGCGTGGCGAAGGTCAGATAGTCGTCGTCGTAGGTGTTGGGGATCTGGAGTGAGATCTTGATTCCCGGCCCCCACGGCGGCGTCTTGGCGCTTTGGGCGGCGGCGGGCGGCGCGAGGGCAGGAACGGCGGCGGCGCCGGCGAAGAGGAGGCGTCCGAAGTCTCGGCGGTTGAGCGGCATGGCGACGGCATTATGACATGATCCGCTAGCCGCGGTCGCGCTTCGCTAGAATCTCAATTGGATGAATCGATTCTTCGCCGCGCTTCTCTTCGCGCCCGTCTCTCTGCTCGCCGCTGATTCCGTCAACCCGCTGGGTAACAGCCCGGAAGTCGTCGCCGCCGGCCGCCAAGCCTACAACCAGACCTGTACCGTCTGTCACGGCGTGGACGGCGACGTTGGCGACCGAGCGCCAGCCCTCGGCGCCGCCCG
>CAYOPA010000254.1:0-6598 GCA_964405625.1 uncultured Bryobacterales bacterium | reverse complement strand
CGCCGCTACGCGCACAACTCCGAGCAAGAGATCTTTCAGGTGATTCGGGAAGGCATTCCCGGTACGCAGATGCCGTCGATGGGCGTCAGCGAGGAGGACTCCTGGCGCATGACGGCCTTCATTCGCAGCTTGCGCGCCGTGGCCTCCGACTTTCCGGCTGATGGCGACGTCAGAGCCGGCGAATCGATCTTCTGGGGCAAAGGCGAGTGCGGCGAGTGCCACCGCATCAACGGTCGCGGCGGGTTACTGGGGCAGGACCTGTCCAACCTGGCCGGATCCATGCGCCTGAGCGCCATCCGCGGCTCGCTCACCACAGCCAAGCCGCACCCGCCGCTGGGTTTTCGTCCCGCCACCGTCGTCACGAAAGACGGCCGGACTCTACGCGGCGTGCTCAAGAATGAGCACAATTTTTCGATCCAGCTTCTCGGCGACGACGACCGCCTGCACCTGCTGATCTCCGACGAGATCGCGTCGATGGAGCGCGGCGAGAAGTCGATCATGCCGACCGACTACGACGAGCAGCTCTCCGACGACGAGTTTCGCGACCTGCTGGCTTTCCTGAGCCGCCTGACGACTGCAAAATGACCATGGCCCCCCGCATTCTCATCGCCCTTCTGGCGGCATCCACGCTCTGCGCCCAGGTCTCCTACGAGGACCTGCTGAATCCGGACCCGGAAAACTGGCTCACCTACGGCCGTACGTACGACTCGCAGCGGCACTCGCCGCTGACGGAGATTACGCCGGAGAACGTGGACCAACTCCAAGTGGCCTGGATCTACCCGATCACTTCCACCAACCGCATGCAGGCCGTGCCCATCGTGGTGGACGGAGTGATGTATGTCTCCGTGCCGAACGAGGTTCACGCCATCGACGCGCGCACGGGCCGCAACATCTGGACCTGGCATCGTTCGCCGTCGGTGAATCGCGGCCCCGAACGCGGCGTCGCCGTGCTGGGCGACTTGGTCTATGTCTCCACGCCGGACGCCTACTTGGTGGCGCTTGATGCGCGCACCGGCTCGCAGGTGTGGGAGAGTAAGATCGCCGAGTCCAAGGACGGCTACTACAGCCCGTCGGCCACTTTCGCCATCAACGGCAAGATCCTGGCGGGTACGGCCGCCGGGGACTACGGCCTGAACGGCTGGCTGGACGCCTTCGACGCCGAAACCGGCGAGCGACTGTGGCGCTGGTACACCATCCCCCGCCCCGGCGAGCCCGGCCATGAAACCTGGGCCGGCGACTCCTGGAAGACCGGAGGCGGCGCCACCTGGCTGACCGGCTCCTTCGACCCCGAGCTGAACCTGCTGTATTGGGGCATCGGCAACCCGGCGCCGGACTTCTACGGCGACGACCGCCTCGGCGACAACCTCTACACCGAGTCCGTGGTGGCGCTGGACGCCGACACCGGAGAGCTCAAGTGGTACTTTCAGTTCACGCCGCATGATGTTCATGACTGGGATGCTGTCGAGATCCCGATTCTGGTGGACGCCGAGTACCAGGGCAAGCAGCGCAAGCTGTTGACGCACGCCGACCGCAACGGCTTCTACTACGTGCTCGACCGCGAGACCGGCGAGTTTCTGCACGGCATTCCGTTCATAGACGAGCTCAATTGGGCCTCGGGGCTGACCGACAAAGGCCGCCCGATCCGCGTCCCCGGCGTGGAGCCGACGCCGCAGGGCAACTTCGTTTGCCCCTCGACCTCAGGCGCCACCAACTGGATGTCTCCCGCCTATAACCCGGCGACGGGGCTGTTCTATCTGGCGGTTAAGGAGGGTTGCGGCATCAGCTACAAGGCCAAGCAGGAGTTTCGGCCCGGCGGCTTCGGGTTCATGGGCACGGGCTACGTGGAGTCGCCCGAGGAGCCCTGGCAGATGTACATTCGCGCGCTGGATCTGACCACCGGCGAGCGCAAGTGGGAGTACAAGCAGGTCACCTCCAAGCACTACGGCGCGGGCGTGGTTTCCACTGCGACCAAGCTGCTGTTTGCGGGGGACGACCAGGGCTTTATGACGGCGCTGCACGCGGAGACGGGCGAGCCGCTGTGGCACTTCAACACGGGGATTCGCATCAGCGCGTCGCCGATCAGCTACGGCGTCAAGGGCAAGCAGTATATTGCCGTGGCCGCGGGCGTGAACGTGGTGGCGTTTCGGCTGCCTTAGGCAAAGACTCTATCTTTCCATTTCCCTTAAGCACGCGGCACGCACCCCGGAAGGTCGGCTGGAAGCCGACTCCGCGGGCTTCGCCCAAGGCCGGGCCACGGGCGACAGCCTAAACGGCTCGCCGCCTACGTCGTCGGCTCAGGGCGACGTACCGCTTGGCGGGCGACCATCTGCCATCGCCCGTCGTCCTTCACAAACACATGGAGCACGTTGAGGTGGGCGATGGAATCCACGCCGTCTTTGCGGTTGGTGTAGTCCACATCCACGCGGATAAAGCCAGCGTCCCCAAATACTTTCGTGACAACGTTGAAAAATTCTATGACCTGGGCGCCGCCGTCGCGACCGGTCTTTTCCAACACGTCCGACTTGGTCTCCTCGAGGGCGTTGGAATGCGAATAGACCAGATCCCGATGGAGCACCCGGTCCAGGGTGGCCGCATCCTTGGCGATCATGGCCCTTTTCCAATCCTGTAAAGCAGTGAGCAACTCCGATTCGGGAATCATATGGAGATAAGCGTACTACGGAATCCGCCTCAGCATCACAAAGCGAATATCCGCCACCTGTTTGCCGGCTAAATCCTTTGCTTTCAACTCCAAGTAGCCCCTACCCGCGGGCAGCTCGATGACGCCCAGGTCCAGCGGACGAAACTCCTTCACCAGCGACTCGCCCACGCGCGGCACGCGGTCGTTTTCATCGCCGCGCAGAGGCGGATCAAAGGCTTCCGTAATCTTGGCGGCAACCGCGGCGGACCCCAGCGACAGCTCAATCGTCGAGCCCTCCTCGCCTTGCGGGCAGGTATAGTGGACCTCGGCTCGGTAGCGGCCGGAATCCTTCACGTCCACATCCCAAGTCATGCTGTCTTCGGTCGAAGTCCAGTGGGTGAAGTAGGAGCAGTTGGGGGCCTGGGCGCTGCGGATGATCCCGCCGTGGGGCTCGCCGTCGCGGGCCGGCAGCATGGTCAGCTCGGAGTAGCCCACCGTAAACGCACGGTCGTCGGTCGATTTCAAGCCATTGCTTGCAATGGCCCGCCACTCGTCGAGCTCGCCGCGCAGGCGGGCCGCGACGGCGCTATTCGCGGCGGCGACATCCACGCGCTGGCCGGGATCGGCCTCCATGTCAAAAAGCCCGCCCTCATCGTCCATACGGAACTGCTGTGTGCGGAGGCTCACGCGGCGAGCCCAGTGGGTGTACAGCGTGCGGTCCGGCCATTCCGCTGCGGGATCGCTGAGCAGCGGCAGCAGGCTGCGACCGTCGAGCGGCTTGTCCCCAAGACGCTCCACTCCGGCGGCCTCGGTCAAGGTGGGCAGCAGGTCAACGGCGTGGGCGATGCGATCGATCTTGACCCCGGGTTCGATGCGACCGGGCCAACGAACCAGCAACGGCGAGCGCACGCCGCCCTCATCGACGGAGCCCTTGCGGCCCTTCATGTCGCCGTTCCAGCGGTAGCTGTTGGGGCCGTTGTCGGAAAAGTAGAGGACGATCGTGTCGTCGGCCAAGCCAAGCTCGTCGAGCTTCCCGAGCACGCGGCCCACGTTCCAGTCGATGTTTTCAACCATCGCAAGCGCCGAGCGCGTTTTCGGGATGTCCTCCTGGTCCGGATCGCGGTGGAGCATCCCCAGCTCTTTGTCCTTGAACCGATCCCAGTACGGGTCGGGGACCTGCATGGGAGAGTGGGGCGTGTTGTAGGGCAGGTAGACGAAGAACGGACGTTGTTTGTGCTGCTCGATGAAGGCGATGGCGTGGTTGGTGAAGTCGTCGATGACAAAGCCGTCGCCCTGCACAAGCTCCCGGTTGTGCTCCAGCGGCGGCGAGAAGTAGTCGCCCCAATGGCCGGAGGTGAAGCCGTAAAACTCGTCGAAGCCGCGGTCCTCGGGCCGATACGGCGACTGCATGCCGTTGTGCCACTTGCCAAAGGCGCCGGTGGCGTAGCCGGCCGCCTGGAAGGCTTCGGCGATGGTTGTCTCATCCAGCGACAGCCGCTCCTCGCCGCGCGAAACGCCGGCCACGCCCACGCGCGGATGGTAGCGGCCGGTCAGCAGCTCTCCCCTGGTGGGGGCGCAGACCGGGCTGACGTAGAAGCTCTCAAACAACGCTCCGTCGCGAGCCAGCGAGTCGATATTCGGCGTGGAGAGATTGGCGTTGCCGTGGACGCTCAAGTCGCCCCAGCCCTGGTCGTCCGTCAGAAAGATCACGATATTCGGCTTTTTGGCGGCCTCGGATTGCGGCGACGCACAACCGAACATCGCAAGCGCCAAGACGAGGGCAGACAGAGCTGACAGAGGGGAACGGGACATTATCGAGAGGATAACGCAACGGTCTAGCGCCCACGCCGGTTGCGCTCCTCGCGGTCGAAGCGTGGGACCAGCTCAGCCTCGATCCAGTCGAAGGCCGCTTGCAGGCCGTCGGCCTCATAGATCCGGCCGATGCGCGCCTCCACGGCCGTTGGGTCGCCCCAGGCGAACAGAAAGCGGTTTGAGGTCATGCGCGCGGACTTCTCGCCGTCCACGCAGCCCTCGCGGTCCAGTATCCGCCGCCGGACATAGAGCGCCAACACGGCGTCGCCCACCCAAGCCTCGGCCCGCAAGCGGTCTTCTCGCACCGGCAAATCGTACCGTGATTTTTTGATTGACATATCGTGATGTTTCGATATTATTGAATCATGAACACCGGCCCGGATCTTGAGCTGCTCCCGCTGGACGACCTCAGCATTGCGGCCGAGTGCCTCAAGACGATCGCGCACCCGCACCGGCTGCGGATGATCCAAATGATGCTCAACGGCCGCTATGCGGTGGGTGAATTGGCCGAGGCGTGCGAAATCCCCAGCCACATGGCGTCCGAGCACCTGCGCCTGATGCAGCGCTGCGGCATGCTTTCCAGCGAGCGCGAGGGGCGCCGGGCCTACTACCGCATCGCGGAACCACACTTGCAAGACATCATGCGCTGCGTCGAAGGGCGCTTCCGCAAGGCCGGCGATCAGGCCAAATCGTAGGAGCATCGGTCCATGTCGAAACGTGTTTTGCTTCCCCTGTTGCTCGCGCTCGCCGCGCCGCCCGGCCCCGCTCAGGAGCCCCTGACGCTGGTCGAAGCCGCGCGGCTGGCGCTGGAATCCAATCCCTCGCTCGATGCCGCAGACGCGGGCGAGCAGGCGGCGGAGGCGGGAATCCGCGTGGCCCAGGCCGGCAAGCGGGCGCGCCTGAGCTGGGAGGAGTCCTACACGCGCAGCAACAACCCGGTCTTCGCCTTCGGCACGCTGCTGAACCAGCGCCGCTTCAGCGAAGCCAATTTCGCCATCTCGCAGCTCAACAACCCGTCGGCGGTGCAGAATTTCCAGTCACTGTTGCGCGTGGAGCAGACGCTGTTTGACGCCAACCGGACCAAACGCGCCATTGCCGCCGCCCGTCTGGAAAAGGCCCTGTCGGAAGCCGAGACCCGCCGCCGGCAAAGCGACGTTGTGCTGGCGGTGGTCCAAACCTACTTCGGCGCCAACCTCGCCGCCGCCGGACTGGAAACGGCCACGCAGGCCATCCGCTCCGCCGACGCCGACCTCCAGCGCGCCCGCAACATGCAGCAAGCCGGCATGACGACCGAGGCCGATGTGCTGGCCGTGCAGACCTATCGCGCCGCCATCGAGCAGGAACGCATCCAGGCCGCCGGCGACGCCGAGATCGCTCTGGCTGCGCTGAACGACGCGCTCGGCCTGCCGCTGGACACGCCGCGCAGCTTGGCCACGCCGTTGGCTGAAGCCTCCTCGCCGCCGGACGGGCTGGCCGCCCGTATCGACCGCGCCCGCACCGAACGGCCGGACCTGGAGCGCGCCCGCATCAGCATGGATCTGGCCGCCCAGCGCACCAAGCTCACCGAGGCCGCCCGCCTGCCGCGGATCTTCGCGCAAGGGCTGCTGGAGGCCGATCGCGCCCGCTTTGTGGACCAGGGCGGAGGCAACTGGCTCGCCGGCGTCGGCATGCGCTGGGATCTATGGAAGGGTGGCGAGACACGCGCCCGCATCGATCAGGCGACCGCGGCGCAGTTGCAAGCCACCGCGGAGCGCCGCCGCGCCGAATCCGCCGCCGAGCTTGAAGTCCGCCAAGCCTGGACCGCATGGACCACGGCCACCGAGCGGCTGACCGTCGCCTCAGCGGCCATCGAACAGGCCGAGGAGGGGCTGCGGATCGTCCGCAACCGTTACGAGGCGGGCCTGGAGGATGTGACTTCGCTGCTGCGCAGCGAAAACGCCCTGACGGCCGCGCAGCTTCGGCGGCTTGCCGCTTTGTATGACCAGCGCGTCGCCCGCGCCCGGCTCGACCACTCCGCCGGTGTTTTGACTCTGTCTTCGGAGGCTTTGCTGTGAGAACGTTTCTGCCGCAGTCGAAGGTTTTGGGCCCCGGACTGACGTCCGGGGTTCAAAACCTTCGACTGCGGCAGAAACGTACACACAGCAAAGC
>CAYOPA010000253.1:7098-8007 GCA_964405625.1 uncultured Bryobacterales bacterium | reverse complement strand
CGGATTCTGGGTCATTAACGTACAGCCCGAAGAGCGTGGGCACATCTACAGGGTGACGATCACGAAACGCGGAATCATGAGCCACAAACCGCTTTGTCGCTAATCCGTGAGACACTTATGGATCTCACCCCTTGCCATCGCGCATCGGGAAGTGTGAGGCCGCAGCGGGGGCCGAAGGGAGGGTGACCGTGTTGCCCGTCTTACCTTCAGCGACAGGTGAAAGGGATAGCCTGATCGCCAGAGCCATACTGGAGCAGCCGCGTGGGGTTGCCCGCTGGGGACATGGCTGTCTGTCCGAGGAGTCTGCGCTCACTGCTGAGGGCTCCTGGGGTGAGATTTTTCTGGGTGTAGCTCAATTGGGAGAGCGCCCGGTTTGGGGCCGGGAGCGTGCTGGTTCAAGTCCAGCCGCCCAGACCAATCCCACTGCTTGACTTCCGCCGTTCTGTGTTATGCTGACTCGCATGAGCAAGAACAAGTCCAAAGGTTCCGGTTCGTGCCAGGGCGTTCAGCCCGGCAAGTCCACGCAGGTCAAGGGTGAGACCGGCCCGGCGCTGGCCAAGGGCGTCACCATCGACAAGGGCTACATGACCGGCGGTTCGAAGAACACGAAGTAAGGTTTCCGCGCCGGAACTGTCTGCGACTGTGGCTATCGGCCATGCGCTGTCTGCTACGGGTCACGGTAACGGTGTTCGGCGCGGCCTGAGGCGGATGGCGAGGGGATCGGGCCTCCTCTCGTCATCCGCTTTACTTATTGCGCTATACTTCCAGCATGGCCCTTGATCCTGCCGAGTACGTGGTCCTGCAAGGCGACGAGAAGTGCGACCTTTGCAGGCATCCGTGGTCCGAGCATCACCCCTATCGCAACCATTGTCGCTCGTGTAGCTGCCGCCTGTTTTGGCATCGCGCGTC
>CAYOPA010000253.1:0-7088 GCA_964405625.1 uncultured Bryobacterales bacterium | reverse complement strand
CCGGCTGTTGATCCGCCGCCTGCGCAGCGCCCTGTTTTCGGGCAGAAGCACGCGCGGGTGCCGTTGTGATTCACCACGGCGATTGAGATAACGCGCTCAACGAACTACAATCCCTTCAGGGGATTGGCCGGTGAACACAGAACAAGGTAGCGACGTTACCATGGACCGGCCATCGGCCGAGAAGCGCGATAGCGAGGACAACGAGAAGCGCTACAGCGACCTCAATGAGCGCTTCGAGAAGTACCTCAAGCGCGGCGGCTCCAATCGTCAAGCCTTCGAGAGATCGTGGTACCGCCACGCCGCCTACTACGCCGGAAGCCAGTGGCTCTTTCTCGATCGCGCTGACGGGCAAAGCTACTGGCGCCCAAAGCGGTTGCCCAAGTGGTTCCCCACTCCCGTCACCAACAAGATCGCTGAAGCGGTTGATGACAACGTTTCAAGCCTGATCCAGGATCCCGTCAAGATCGACTGGATTCCCATGACGCACGACCCGGCCGACCTCGCGTCGGCGGAAGTGGCGTCCTCCATCGACGACGTGATTGCGGATGAGGTGGGCCGGGTGGATAGCCGTCGCGAGATCGCCACTTGGGCGGCGGTGACCGGCAATGCGTTCCTGGAGTCCTTCTACGACAACTCCGACAAGTTCGGCACGGTCTTCATGCAGTACGACCAGTGCACGGAATGCGGCTACGCCGACAAGCCGGGCGAGTTCACGTCCGAAGGTGTCGATTCATGTCCGCGATGCGCGTCTGACTTGATCGCCCCGGCGCGGAAGATCAAGGGGATGCGCTGCACCACTTGCGACTTCGAGATGGAGGCTGGAGATCCCGAGCTGTCGAAGCAGCCGTGTCCGCAGTGTCTCCAGATCATGCAGGAGTTCGAGGTCCAGCAGGCCGTGGCCGTGGCGATTCCAGACCCCGAGGTGGCGATGCAGGTTGCGCCGCAAGAGCCACCCCAGATGGGCGAGCTGCGGCCGTTGCTATCGGAGGAACAACTTGGCGAGGAAGTGCCGCGTGGCCGGATGCGCGAGAGGGTGCGATCGCCGTTCGAGGTCTACTTCGACTACCGCAACCTGAAGAGCTTCAAGGATTCGTCGTGGGTGATCCTGCGCGACATGATCGACTCCGAGACCGCGAAGGCGGAGTACGACTACGACGTGGAGAAAGACCAAGGCGGATCGAAGGAAGCGCGGCCGGGCGATACCGGGCTGGTGTTTCTTGAAGCGCTGAACCAACTCATCGGCGGGGCCGACTCGGGCAGCCGTGCAAACTTTGGCGGCGGTTTCGCCGGTCTGCATACCGGCGGCGCCAACTCGAATCGCGTCGTGCGCGACATCCTCTACGAGATCCCATGCAAGGACTACGAAGAGGGCCTGTATGCCGTGCGCCTGGGGGGCGAGGGAGGAACCATCGTTGACGAGGGGCCACTACCCTACGAGGACGCTTCTGGCGCGAAGATCATCCCGGTTGTCCATGCGAAGTTCCGCTCCCAGCCCGGCCGCTGCTACGGCAAGTCGCCGGTACAAGACCTGATCTCATTGCAGGACAGCCGCAACCAGACCGAAAGCCTGCTGCTTTCGCACATGCGGCGGATGTCGATGGGCGTTTGGCTGGTGCCGCGCGGGATGCTGGAGAGCCCCGTGACCGGCGAGCCCGGCGAGATGGTCTACTACAACTCGATCGGCGACGGCCGGGTGAAGCCGGAGCGTGTCAGCGGTATTGAGCCGCCACGCATCCTCTACCAGTACATCGAGATTCTTGACTCCGCGATCGAGAAACTGTCGGGCGGTTTCGGCGTGGCGCACGGTCAAGCGCCATCCGGCGTTCGCGCGGCGTCCGCCTTGGCCTTCCTGGGCGAGCGGCAGCAGCGAGCCATGGCGCCGCAGGTGCAAGCCTGGGAGGTCGCCTGCGAGCAGATCGCGGCACAGCAGATGTGGATCTTTCGGCAGTTCGCCGTCGATCCCAGGACGCGCGTAGTGGGCGGCCCCACGAACCAGTGGAGCATCGAGGTCTGGTCGTCGTCGGATCTGCAAGGCAAGATCATCCCGCGCGTGCAGCGTGGCAGCGCCAGCCCGAAGAGCAACGCCCAGCAACGGGCCTCTGTTGAGGCGCTGGTGACCATGGGGATTCTGGACGTGACCAACGCGGACGTTCAGTACAACATCCTGCGGCTGTTCGGCGAGACGGACCTGGTCGGCCAGATTGACGCTGACCGTCGTGATGCTCGGGCTGAGTGTGACAGGTTCATGCGATACACCCGCGGCGAGGAAGGCGGCGAGCCGTTCTACTTCCGACGCGACGTGGACGACCACCACGCTCACCTGTCGGCCATGCTGATGCTCGCGAAGACTGGCGAGTTCCGCGACATGGAGATCCGGGCGGCGCGGGCTGAATCCGCCGGCGACGAGAACAGCATCGACGCGCTCTACGTGGCGCTGTTCTACGCCCACATGGATCAACACAAGCAGACGCTCGCCGAGGAGATGGAACGCGAGATGCAGCAGCAGATGGCGATGCAGCAGCAAACCATGCAGCAACCCGGCCAGCCTGGACGACCACCAGGAGGTGGTGGCGTCTTCAATGGCGGTAACGAGGGTGGCGAGGACGGCACTCGCGCCATCGCCGAGCCTGGGTCGATGTAGGCGTGGTGATTCACCACGACAATTCCATGCTTGATTGTTTTGCGTGGTGATCGTTATACTTCCATTGACCCGCTAGAGGGCGACATGGAGGGCAGATCATGGCAATACCGAAACGAGGATTGGCCGAACAGCACATCGTCTTGAAGGTGGTCGGCAACCTGGCGGCTGCCACTCTGCGCGACTGGGACTTCGTCGAAACCGGCGGGCTCCAGATCAAGAACATTTGGGCGGAGGTCGCTACGGCCGGAGTCACTGGCTCCACCGTGGTCGATGTCAACCTGAATGGTTCCACCATCTTTGCCGCGGCCGGCAAGATCACCTTCGGAGCGGCGGCGGCGCCGTCGAGTTACTCCGCGGTGCTCCCGGCGGCCGTGAACGTCCGAAAGGGCGACAAGCTGTCGATCGACGTGGACTCCGTGCATTCCGGCACGGCCCCCGTTGGGCTGACGGTGCATATCCAGCTCGCGTCGGTTCGGAGTGGGGATGTTCCCACGAACCGGGCTCCCGCGGCGCTGGCGCGTATCTAGTGGGCGAAGCGGCGGGCTACTCCCGCCATGTGTGATGAGTGCGCAGTTCGCCGGGCTACTCCCGGTGGAAACAAACGATGGGGCTACTCCCCGGAGAACAAATGGAACTGCTTTGGGACGTTTTTAGGTTGCTTGACCCTTCGGTGTCAGCATTTCTCTACTCGCTGCTTTCGTGTGGCGCGGTCGCTGTCGGCATGGCCATTGGCGATGACGACGGAACCGAGCCGGATGAGGGGGACGAGGATCTCGATGAAGGCATTGAGGACGACGATGACGCCGGTGAGGCTGAAGAGCCAGAGCCGGTTGCGGATGACCAGCCTTTCTACAAGCTGAATGATCGCCAGGTCTACAAGACCCGCGAGGATTTCGAGCGAGCCTTTGTAGAGGCGCAGCGAACCCTGGAGTCCTACCGCAAGCACGGATCTCCAGACGATCTCGCGACGCTTCGCGCGAAGGCGGAAATCGCCGACAAGTTCCAGCAATCGCTGGGCGGCGGCGAGAAGAAGAAGGCTGAGAACGATTACCTTGCCCACGTGGAAGATCCGGAACGCCGGAAAGTCTGGGAAGGGTCGCTGGCCGTCATGGACCCGGCCCTGCGGGCGAAGGGATTCGTTACGAAGGACGATTTGCAGTCCTTCATGGATGAGGAACGTCAGCGCATGATTGCCGAGTACGACGACGTACAGCAACGGCGCAAGGCGGCCGACCTCATGAAGGACCGGCTGGAGTCGAATGGGCATACCATGACTCCGGGGCATTTGAGGGCGCTTCACACCTTCGCGCAGTCGTTGACCGAGGAAGATCCGTCGTTGTTGGAGAAGTGGAACCGAGGGGATGTCGAGGGCTACATTGACGGCGTTTACACGGCGTTTTATGGCAAGCCTCCGGCGGCCAAGCAATCGGCGGGTGCAAGCGTTCCGCGAGACGGCAATGGCCGCTTCACGCGCGAACAGTACGCCGCAGCGAAAAACAGACGGCTGCCCAAGGTGGGCTCGTCAAGCGGAAGCGGCGAGTCGAACGGCTCGTCCAAACCGAAGGGAATGTCCAAAGAGGACGCCTTCAACCGCATCGACGCCATCTTGGACGGACACGCCTAAGCGGGTTCTCTCGTGGTGATTCGCCACGGGAGTGAACCAAGGGGACTTTTGAAATGCCGAGAGCGGATTTAAGCTCCATCGACAAAATCCTGAAGGAAGTCTACGCCCAGCGCGTGATCGACCTTCTCAACAACGAGGCTCGCGCCTTCAAGCTGTACTCCGACTGCTCCGAGGGCGCCTGGACCGGCCAGGGCCGAGTCTATGTCCATCCCGCGAGGATCGGACGCAACCGCGCCATCAAGGCGACCGGCGAGGGCGGCTACCTGCCGAACCCTGGGCGTCAGTCCTGGGACGACTGGCGTGTGACCACGCGCTACCTGCACGGCGCCATGGGTCTCACCATCCAGGCGATCAAGCACGCACAGTCTGACCGCGGCGCTTTTAAGAACGCCTTCGAGAGCGAAAGCAAGGGCCTTGTCGAGGACTTCTCGCAGGTGCTCAACCGGGTGACCTGGGGCGATGGCCGCGGCATCCTGGCTCGCGTCAACGGCGACATCGGCGGCGGTGGCACCGTGACCATCCCGGTCAAGGACCCCGGCGGCGCCTTGGGCGCGGTCAATGGTGGCCGCTTCCTGGCTCCTGGGACGCCACAGGTGGCGTTCTTCGCCGCTTCGCCGGCCAACAACACTCCGCTCGCGATTCGCGACATCGTAGGCCGAGCCGCGGACGGTTCGACCGTTACGGTGGACTCGAACCTCACCAACGCCACGGCTCCCGTGGACGGCATCATTACGCTGGGCGTGTCACGCAACAGCGTCCTGGAGGGCTCCTGGAACCTGGAGCCGATGGGCCTGCTGGGTATCGTCGATGACGGCACCTACGTGGACAACATCAACTCGATCGTGCGGTCGGCTCAGCCGCTCGCGAAAGCCAACGTCTTCTCGGGCGTCGGCGACATCGACGAGATTATCTTCCATCGCGCACTTGACATGTGCGACGAGATGTCGGGCCGCGAGCCCAACAAGTGGCTGTGCAGCTACGGCGTTCACCGTGAAGTCATCAAGCTCAGCTTGGAGGACAAGCGGTACACGGGCGACCACCTGTACAGGCCGGACCCCGGCATCAAGGGTGGCGGCCCGAAGCGCGAGCTGCCGTTTGGCGGCGTGGGCTTCATCAAGGAGCGCCACTGCCCGTACAACACTCTGTTCATGGTGGACGACAGCGTTCTCCACAAGCTCCCACTGACGGGTGACGGCACTCCGGGCGGCGGCGAGTGGATTGACGAGGACGGCGCCGTGCTCAAGCAGATCCCCGGCAAGGACGAGTTCGAGGCCATGTTCCGTGTCTTCGTCAACTTCTTCGCCGTGCGGATGAACTCGCATGTGGTGCTTCGCGGCATCAACAGCGTGAACGACATCAACAACGCCCTGTAAGGGGCCGGGACTCTGGGGGGCTTCGGCCCCCTGGAGCATTCAGGGAACGTGGTGATTCTACATGGATAGCGAACAAGGCCAGTACATCTTGCACCGCATCGTGCTCAACCCGGAGATCTGGGCGGAGCATGTCGCCATGCAGGCCAACACCGGCCGCCGCGGCTTCACGAAGCCGGAGTATTACGCCTGCGGGTTCAATGGCTCCAGCATTCAGATGTACCCCGGCAAGCCCATCGACCTGCCGCCGGTGGCCGCCAAACACATCATCGAGAACAGCAAGGTCTGGGCTCCAGCCTACGATGTCCGCGCCGGACGCAAGCTCATGGTCCAAGACCAGGACTCCGATCGCGTCCACATGGTCGAGTTTGTCGCCGAGCTTACGCCGCAGCCGACCATCTCCGGCCAGCCCGTCCAGATGGCTGCGTTCACTTGTCCGTTCACTGGTAAAACCTTTGACGACAAGGACGAGTACGCCGAACACCTCAAGCTCTACATGAACAGCAATGCGGACGAGGACGAGGAAAAGCCGGAGCCGAAGGCGAAGAAGCGGCCGGGGCCGCCGCCGAAGCGCAGTGTGAGCAACCCGGATGACTAACGCCAAGTCATTCGAGAACGTGCTGGTCAACTACGACCACGAGTTGCGGCTGCGGTATCGACAGCCCACTGGGACGTGGTGTATCGAGCGGAAAGCGGTCAACACGGCGCACGCTTCGCTCGACGGCCTGCGCGAGGTCTTCGCGAACAAGGCCAACCGCGAGATCTATTCCGGAATGAACGCGGCCGAGACGGAGAACCAATACTTCCGGCGGCTGGAGGCGAAGGCCCGGCTGGAGGCGTTGAACGACCCTGACGGCCCGTCGCGCATCCTGATCTTCATGCCGAGCATCGACACGGCCACCTGCGAGCAGGCGCTTGGCGCATTGAAGGCTCGCGATGGCTGGGCGCGGGGCCGGATGGAGCTTGGCGACGGCGCCCGCGCCGCGGCTACCCGCATCACGCGGGAGGAGGCCTACCAGGAGGAGTTCGAAGAAGCCCGGAGCCGGGCGAGGATTCAGCGCGACATGCGCGACGCCGGCGGCGAAGCCTGGGAACGCAAGGGATACCTGGAGGGCAGCCGGATCTCGATGGCCGGCGTGTAAGCCATGCTGGTCAGCGAACTCATTGCCGCGCTCGACTTTAGACTGCTCGGGTATCGGGACAGTCTTCGCGCGGATGGCGCCGCCGGGAAGCTGTCGGCGCTCAATGAGGCGCAGCTTGTGCTCTGGGGGGCCTTGGTGGCCGCCGGGCGGGAGCGCTCCACCAACTTCTTCGCGGCATCGACTCCGGCCACCTTCGGCAGTGGCGGCAAAGTGGCGTCATTGCCATCCAATGTCTTTGACGTGCTCAGCGTGGAGGTGCCCGGAGCTATCGCCCACGCTTCGAGTTGGCACAAGCAGAACTGGCGCGACCA
>CAYOPA010000252.1:5662-8046 GCA_964405625.1 uncultured Bryobacterales bacterium | reverse complement strand
ATTGTGCTAGCCCGGCCCGCGAGGGCCGGGTTTGTATCCGCCGCGAAGCCCCCTTTGCCCCAGGGCTGAAGCCCTGGGCTATAATCCGCCACCCATTTCCGTCGCAAAAGGGCACAGCCAACGGAGCCTTTTTGCGCGTTAATGGCCGCACGCGCGGCTCTGATTTCCGCAGCGCTCCAAGCTGTTGCATGACAATTGCCTACCTTCTTTGGATTCTCCTTGGCGCGCTGAATAAACCGGCGCTTGGCGGGGACAACTACTTAGTGGTGGCGCCCTCCAGTCGTCATATGACCATATAGCGCCAGAAATATACTCCAAGGTGCGGCGGATGGATCCGGCCGACCGCAGGCCGTCACTAGAAGTGCTACCCTGCGGACAAACAGCGCGGGTAGTGGCGCCCAGGGAGGCCGCCCGACCGACGCAGAGCGTTGCGTCCGACGGCGCTCGCCGCCCGTTGCAGGCGCGGAAGCCGGACCCTGAATTCGGATGTGGACGAGCTTGATCATATGTTGAAGCGAAGCGCGAGTCAGATCATCCCAAGCTGCTCCGCGGCGCTGGAGACGATTCTCCGCGCAGTGCTCTACCACTGCTCTCAGGCCGTCCTAATTGTGGATGACGAGCGGAAGTGCGTTGACGCCAGCTTCGGCGCGTGCAGCATCGCCGGCCGGCCCAGAGATACGCTCATCGGCATTCCATTGGACGAAGTGCTGGAGCCTGCCGCCGGCCCGGAGCTCGAGCGGCGTTGGCCGGCCTTCCTGGCCGAGGGAACCCAAGAGGGCTTTTTCACGCTGGCCGAGGTCAACGGCGCCTCTCGGGAGGTCAGCTACCTATTTCGACGTAACGTCCTGCCCGGGCGGCATCTGGCCGTCTTCCAGGATCACCCTAACCTGCTCAAGACAGAGCAAACGCGTGCGGATGTACCGCTCCAAGAGGAAGTGCGGGACTTCGCGCTGTGCCTGCTGGACGCCGACGGCCGCGTGGCGGCCTGGTACGAGGGCGCTGAGCGGGTCTACGGCTACAGCGGCGACGAGGCCGTCGGTCAGCCGTTGTCGTTTTTGGATCGAAACGGCAAGCCGCCAACTGGCAAGTTGCATCCGGACTTGGCGCGAGCCGCCTCGGTGGGCCGCTACGGCAGCGAAGGGTGGCGCGAGAGAAAGGATGGCTCGAGATTCTGGGCGAACGTGCTGACCTCGGCCGTTGAGGACGACGATGGGATGTTGTTGGGTTTTGCCAGGGTGGCGCGCAACTTTACCGACTTTCACGAGGCGGCGGAGGATTTGGAGCGCGAAGGGGGCGAGCCCAGGAGACCGCGGTCCTCGTCTTCAGCGGCGACCGGTATTGTTGCCGGCGAGTTCGATCGCATTACCGACGCCAGTGACGCCTTTCTGGCGATGCTGGGTTACGACCTCGACGAGCTCCTGGCCGGGCGCCCGTACTGGCCTGATATCACGCCGCTGGAGTATTGGCGCCACAACGAGCGGGCGCATGAAGAGGCGCTGCTTTATGGCGCCTGCACGCCGTTTGAGAAAGCGCTCATCCGCAAGGACGGCTCTCGAGTCCATGTGCTGGAGACCGAAGCTGTCATCAGCCTCTCCCCCTTTCGATGGATTACGTTGGTCCAGGATCTGACGCCCCGCAAATCGGCCGCGCAGGCGAGCGAGCCCGCGCCGGTAAACACCTTCGACGAGATCGTCGGGGACTCCGCTGCCATGCGGCGGGTGATCGGACAGACGGAGATTGTTGCGCCGACCGAGGCGACGGTGCTGATCCTGGGCGAAACAGGGACGGGCAAAGAGTTGGTGGCCCGCGCCATTCACAAGCTCAGCTTGCGCTCCGGACCCTTCGTCACGCTGAACTGTGCGGCCATCCCGACCGGGCTGCTGGAGAGCGAGCTGTTCGGCTACGAGAAAGGAGCGTTTACGGGCGCCCTGAGTCGCAAGATCGGCCGCTTTGAGATGGCGACCGGCGGAACCTTGTTCCTGGACGAGGTCGGCGACATCCCGTTGGAGCTCCAGCCCAAGCTGTTGCGCGCGCTCCAGGAGAAAGAGTTCGAACGGCTGGGCGGCACGCGCACCATTCCCATCGACGTGCGGCTGCTGGCGGCGACGAACCGCGACCTGACGGGGATGATGGATGACAAGCTCTTTCGCAGCGACCTCTACTATCGCTTGCGGGTCTTCCCCGTCAAGATTCCGCCGCTGCGCGAGCATCCCGAGGACATCCCCGCGCTGGCGCGATACTTTATGGAGAAATACGCCGGGCGGATGAAGCGTGACATCCAGACCATTCCGCCCGCCACGCTGCGAGCGCTTGTGAAGTGGCACTGGCCGGGCAACGTCCGCGAGCTGGAGAATTTCATCGAGAGATCGGTCATCTTGTCCCAG